>JARDZH010000091.1 GCA_029240955.1 Pseudomonas sp.
GTTATGCCGGGGTTGGATGTTTGCGCACAGGAACTGTGGAAGAGTCTGTGGATAAGAGGTGCAAGGGTGCCGCAATTGCCGGTGCCATCGTCATCCGACCCCGCTGGCTATTTTTTAACCAGAACGGTGTGTGCGACAGCGCATGTATTGCGGCTCCATCGCTTCGCCTGAACCATAGAGGCGGCCATGCTGCCGAAGATGAGCATCGGTGCCACTTCCGTCATGCGCACCGAGTTTCAAGACCTGTTGAATGCCAAGGAATCTCTCATGACTACTAGCAAAACCGCGCTGATCATCGGCGCTTCCCGAGGCTTGGGTCTCGGGCTCGTGCAACGCCTGACCGAACAAGGCTGGGAAGTGACCGCAACTGTCCGCGACCCGCACAAGGCTGATGACCTGAAAGCACTCTCAGGCGTGCGAATCGAAACGGTGGATATCGACGAGATCGCGTCGCTGGAAGTGCTGATGCAGAAGCTCAAGGACCAGATCTTCGACGTCGTGTTCGTCAATGCCGGCATCATCGGGCCAAGTCATCAGAGCGCGGCGCAGTCGACTGCCGCTGAACTGGGTCAACTGTTTCTGACCAATGCCGTCGCCCCGATCCGCATCGCCGAACGCCTGATTGATCAGATCCGCCCTGAAACCGGCGTACTGGCATTCATGAGTTCCGTACTGGGCAGTGTTGCCTGCCCGGAAGGCGCAGAAATGGGGCTCTACAAAGCAAGCAAGGCTGCGCTCAACTCCATGACCAACACCTTCGTAACCCGTCTGGCCGAGCCGCGGCCGACTGTGCTGTCCCTGCATCCGGGCTGGGTCAGAACAGCCATGGGCGGCGAAGGCGCGGATATCGACGTTCAGACAAGCACGACCGGTCTGGTCGAGCAACTCAACGCGTATGCCGGCAAAGGCGGACATCACTTCATCAATTACAAGGGCGAAACCATTCCCTGGTGACGGGCAAAAGCGCGTTGCCGCCAGCCAGCGGTCAGCGCGCTTTACAGATGAGTCCTACAGTCCCAGACACGACAGCATGATGAAGGTCGCAAACAGTACGAAATGGGTCATGCCTTCAATGGCATTGGTCTGACCGTCATTGAGGTTGATGGCACTGACCAGCAGCGTGATCACGATCATCACGGTCTGCACCGGCGTCATTGCCATCTGGAACGGCTGGCCACTGTAGAGCGCCATCGCTTCCATGACGGGAACTGTGAGAATGACCGTCGACAGCGACGCGCCCAAGGCAATGTTGACCACCGATTGCATACGGTTGGCCAGCGCAGCGCGCAATGCAGTCAGGATTTCGGGCGCTGCGGAAATCGCCGCCACCAGAATCGCTGTCATCACCGGCGGCGCACCCGTGCCTTCCAGACCGAGGTCGACGGCTTTGGACATCACCTCCGCCAATGCGCCGATCACGATCACGCCCAGTACCAGAGTACCGATCGACAGCGTCAGGTTGGCCGGCTTGCTATGGGTTTCAGTCGGCTCCTGGCGTTTTTTCTTTTCCGGGTAGCTGTAGCTGAAAAAGTAGCTGTGCGGCCCGACCTGCATGCGCAGGAACAAGGTGTACAGCACGATCATCGCGCCGATGGTGAACCCCGAATACAGCTTCCATTTCTCGCTGGGTATGAACTCAGGGACAACCATCGACACGCCCATGGCGGTCAGAATCATCACGCTGTAGGTCCGCGCTGAGTCGTCGTTATACGCCTGCTCGCCATGCTTGAGCCCGCCCATCAGCGCAGCCAGCCCCAGAATGCCGTTGATATCGAGCATTACCGCCGAATAGATCGTGTCGCGCACCAGCGTCGGCGAGGGTTCGTTGCTCATCATGATCGCGAGGATAACGACCTCGACCAGCACCGCAGAGAGCGTAAGGATCATGGTGCCGTACGGGTCACCGACCTTTTCGGCGAGCACCTCGGCGTGATGCGCGACACGCATGGACGCGCAAATGATGAAACCGACCAGCGCCAGCCCTGCTACCAACGCAACGATCTGTCCGTTGCCCAGCAGCATATGCTCCAGAGGATAAGCGACGCAGGTCGCGACGATTGCCAGAAGAAGAAACGCTTCTTGCTTTAACAGTGAGCCCATTTCAGTCCCGAGCCGCTGCGACGCAACGTCGCACGGCACCTTTGAAGGTGTTAGTCAATGAAGTCGTTGAGAGTGCGGCATGTGACAAAAGGTTTCAGCAAAGCGCCAGGATGAGAACCGAACCCAGCCGCAAATGACTTTTGATCCTGTCGGCTCGATGTGAAATAGTGCCCGCCGTTTTTTCCTCGCGCCCGTCTGGTGCGATGTTTTCGCTTCGAACCGTGCTTCAAGGGGTATTTCGTCATGTGCAAATCACGACTCCTGCAACTGATGGCCGGCGCCTTCATCGCGCTGTCCGCCGGCGTGCTTCAGGCGGCGCCTATCGACATCGATGACGGACAACACAAGGTCCATTTGCCGGACACTCCGACGCGCGTCGTGGTGCTGGAGTTTTCGTTTCTCGATAGTCTGGCCTCGGTCGGCGTGACTCCAGTAGGTGCAGCTGACGACGGCGACGCCAACCGGGTCTTGCCTAAAGCACGCGAGGCCATCGGTGAGTGGCAATCGGTCGGCCTGCGCTCGCAGCCCAACATCGAGGTGATCGCGCGGCTCAAGCCTGACCTCATCATTGCCGACCTCGGTCGCCATCAAGCGCTGTACAACGATCTCGCGAGTCTGGCACCGACGTTGATGCTGCCTTCTCGCGGCGAGGATTATCAGGGCAGCCTGAAATCTGCCGAGCTGATCGGAACGGCGCTGGGCAAGAGCGCGCAGATGCAGGCGCGTATCGCTCAGAACAAGGACCACCTGAAAGAAATCGCGGCGCAGATTCCGGCAGGGGCCAAGGTATTGTTCGGCGTTGCGCGTGAAGACAGCTTTTCGGTGCACGGTCCGCACTCCTACGCGGGCAGCGTGCTGCAGGCGATTGGTCTGCAGGTGCCGGAAGTGCGCAAGAATGCTGCGCCGACCGAGTTCGTCAGCCTGGAGCAATTGCTCGCGCTGGACCCGGCCTGGCTGCTGGTCGGCCATTATCGTCGCCCAAGTCTGGTGGACAGCTGGAGCAAACAGCCGCTGTGGCAGGTGCTCGGGGCGGTGCGCAACAAACAGGTTGCGGAAGTCGATGGCGACAGTTGGGCGCGTAACCGCGGCATCATGGCCTCGGAACAGATCGCCGACGACGCCCTTGCCATCCTCAAGGGCGGCAAGGCCGTGCTGAACCCATAAATGCAGCGCTGGTTGTTGGCGGCGCTGATTGCCGCGACGTGTCTGGGCCTGTTCTGGGTGTCGCTGTTCGCCCTGTCGCCGTTCGACATCACCCGCGCCGACGCCTGGAACGGGCTGATGGCGCAGGGTGCGGGCGGCACCAACATCGCTTATGTCGTCGCGCAGTTGCGCGTACCCCGCGCGCTGTGTGCCGCACTGGTGGGCGCTTGCCTGGGCGTAGCTGGCGCTTTGATGCAGGGCATTACCCGCAATCGGCTGGCGTCTCCTTCATTGTTCGGCGTGACGGCTGGTGCGGCACTCGGCCTGGCCTTGTTTTCCACAGGTCTAGTCGCGCTGCCGTTCCCCGGCGGCGCGCTGCTGATGACGTGCGCAGGCGGAGCACTGGCCTGGTTTACGGTGTTCAGCCTGGGTGGCGCATGGTCGCCCAGTGCTGCGCAGGGCCGTCTTGTGTTGGCCGGCGTCGCGGTTGCAGCACTTTGCGCCGCGCTGACCCGGTTGACCGTCATTCTGGTCGAAGCCCAGGCGCAAAGCGTACTCAACTGGCTGGCCGGTTCGTTCGCCAATGCGGGTTTCGATCAGTTGCATCTGCTATGGCCATGCACGCTGATCGGCGTGCTGCTGGCGATTGCCTGCGCGCCACGTCTGAACCTGATCAATCTGGGCGACGACGCCGCGCGTTCACTGGGCGTGCGCATCGGGCCGTTGCGCCTGCTGGTGTTCGGCGTCAGCCTGCTATTGGTGGGCGCCAGTGTCTGTGCGGTGGGGCCGATCGGCTTCGTCGGTCTGATCGCGCCGAACATCGCGCGCCAGTGGCTGGGCAACGATTACCGCTGGCTGATTCCGGTCAGCGCTGGCCTGGGTGCGGCGATTGTCCTGGCGGCCGATCTGGTCAGTCGCGCCGTGGCCTTCCCGGTGGAAACGCCTGCCGGGGTCGTCACAGCGCTGATCGGCGCGCCGTTCTTTCTGTTTCTCGCCAGGCGCGCACTATGAACCGGGCCGCTGTACGCTTGCTGATCCTGTCCGCGCTGCTGCTCCTCGCGGTAGGTCTGAGCCTGAGCGCCGGAACCGTCTGGCTTACACCCGATGCGGTGCTGAGCCATCTGATTGCCCACGACAGCAAGGATTTCGAAGTCTGGAATCATCGTCTGCCGCGCGGCCTGATCGCCATGGTGACCGGCGCGGCGTTCGGCCTTGCGGGTGCCATCGTTCAAGGTGTCATTCGCAACCCGCTGGCGTCGCCGGAAATTCTCGGCGTCACTCAGGGCGCGGGGCTCGCATTGACGATCGCCATCATTGGCCTGCCACAGCTGCCGGTTGTCTGGTTACCGCTGGTTGCGTGTGTCGGCGGAGCGGCAGGCGCGTTGCTGTTGGCGGTCTATAACACCGGCGTGCAGTTCTCCGGTGTGCGTTTCGCGCTGTCGGGGGTCGCGATTGCGGTGACCTTGTCGAGCGTGACCGAATTTCTGATCCTCTCCAATCCGCTGGATATCAACACCGCCCTGCTGGCCCTGACCGGCAGTTTATGGAGTCGTAACTGGCACCATGTGCTGCTCGCCGCGCCCTTTCTCGTGCTGATCCCGGCCGGGATGCTGCTGGCCAAGCCGCTGAATCTGATCAGTCTCGGTGACGAAGCCGCGCAGACACTCGGCACGCCGCTCAAGCGAGTGCGCGTGCTGGCGATGGGTTGCGCGGTTTTGCTGACCAGCCTGGGCGTGGGCATCATCGGGCCGGTGAGCTTCGTAGGATTGGTCGCACCGCACATGGCCCGGCGTCTGGTGGGCGGGCATCATCATTATCTGCTGCCCGCGTCGATGCTGCTGGGCGCGCTGTTGCTGGTACTGGCCGACACGCTGGGCCGAACACTGATCGCTCCGAGCGAAATTCCTGCCGGCATTCTGACTGCAGTGATCGGCGCACCTTACTTCCTCTGGCTGCTGGCACGATTCAAAGGTTGAATTCATGAGCATTCTCCAGGCCCGCCATCTCGACATCGGCTACGGCGCGACCCGTATCGTGCAGGATCTTTCGTTCAGCCCGCCGCCCGGCAAAGTTACGGCACTGATCGGCCCCAACGGGTGTGGCAAGTCCACGCTGCTCAAGGCGTTTGCGCGCATCCTCAAGCCGCAGGCAGGCGATCTGACGCTGGACGGTAAACATTACAGCGCGCTGACGGCACGGGAACTGGCCTGCAAAGTGGCTTTTCTGCCGCAAGTGCTGCCGATTCCCGAAGGCGTGAGCGTGCGCCAACTGGTGGCTTATGGACGCAGCCCGCACAACAGCCTTTGGGGACGCTTGAGTGGTGCCGACAGAACCAGCGTTGACGACGCTTTGCAGCGCATGGAGCTGGAAACGCTGGCTGAGCGCCCGTTGTCAGACCTTTCCGGGGGGCAGCGACAGCGCGCCTGGCTGGCGATGATTCTGGCGCAGGATGCGTCGATCGTGTTGCTGGATGAGCCGACGACTTATCTGGACATCAGCCATCAGGTCGAGCTGCTGGATCTGATGCGCGAGCTCAGCGCCGAGGGCAAGACGGTCGTCACTGTGCTGCATGACATCAACCAGGCGTGTCGCTATGCCGACCATCTGGCGGTGATGCAGGCCGGGCGACTGGTTGCCAGCGGCTCGCCGGGTGACGTACTCGATGCCGAGCTGGTCTGCCGGGTGTTCGATGTGCAAGTGCATATCCTGCGCGAGCCGGTCGCCGGCACGCCGATGTGTATCGTCGAGCGCAGCACCCGCTGCGGCAATTGAAGGACACATACGAATCATCGTAGGAGCGCGCTTGCCCGCGACCCGGGCGACGCGGTCTTACAGGTCAACCGCGTCCTCGTTCGTCGCGAGCTACGCTCCCTCCCACAACGTCCGCATTTCGTCTGCCGGAAAATGGTGATTGTAAGAGCGCGCTTGCCCGTGACCCGGGCGACGCGGTCTTACAGGTCGACCGCGTCATCGTTCGTCGCGAGCTACGCTCCCTCCCACAACGTCCGCATTTCGTCTGCCGGAAAATGGTGATTGTAGGAGCGTGCTTGCCCGCGACCCAGGCGACGCGGTCTTGCAGGTCGACCGCGTCATCGTTCGTTGCGAGCTACGCTCCCTCCCACAACCCCCGCATTTCGTCTGTCGGGATATGAGGCGTCTGAACGCGGGCTTCGCCAGCAAGCTGGCGTCTACAGATGTAGACCTGCGCCTGACCCTGAACTGAACGCCCGGTCAGGTTTTGCCCTGCAATCGGGTATGCGTCTGTACAATGCTGGCGATCTGCACCTGATGAGAAGAGCAACATGTACGATTGGTTGAACGCCCTGCCCAAGGCAGAACTTCATTTGCACCTCGAAGGCTCCCTTGAGCCCGAGCTGCTGTTTGCCCTGGCTGAGCGCAACAGCATTGCCCTGCCCTGGAATGACGTCGAGACCTTGCGCAAGGCTTATGCCTTCAACAACCTTCAGGAATTCCTCGACCTGTACTACCGCGGCGCGGATGTACTGCGTACCGAGCAGGATTTCTACGACCTGACCTGGGCTTACCTGCTGCGCTGCAAAGAGCAGAACGTCATTCACACCGAACCGTTCTTCGATCCGCAGACCCACACCGACCGGGGCATTGCGTTCGAAGTGGTGCTGGGCGGTATCACCTCTGCACTCAAGGACGGTCAGTCGAAACTGGGTGTCAGCAGCGGCCTGATCCTCAGCTTCCTGCGCCATCTGAGCGAAGAGGAAGCCGAGAAGACGCTGGACCAGGCC
>JARDZH010000092.1 GCA_029240955.1 Pseudomonas sp.
CCTCCTGATTGACCTCGGCGCGCAGAGAAATCTGGTTGTAGCGCGGCGCTTCGGCCAGTGCCGGAAGACTGGCCACAGCCGTGGCGGCCAGAGCGAAGAACGTGGCGGCGGGGCGAACGTTGAACATGCGAACTCCTTGTGATCGGACCGCCTCCAACAGACTGTCGGTCGGCGCAAACCCATGAGACTCTCACTATCGGTGGCGGTTCCGGTCTGGGCAAGGCGCAGGCGCCTGTGGTGCTTTGACGCACTTTCCCCGGTTTGCGTTGCGCTTGGTTATACTCGCTGCGATTCGCTGGAGCGGTCATCAGGAGAGCTCATGCTCGCCCCCATTCAAATGCTTTCGGCCACTCGTCAAAACCTGTGGCGCCTGACATTCATACGCATTCTGGTACTGGCCGCTCAGGCCGGATCCGTCGGCATCGCGTGGTTGTTCGACGTGATTCCGCTGCCGTGGCTGCAATTGTCGATCACCCTGGCTTGTTCGCTGGTTCTGTGCGTTCTAACGGCACTGCGGCTGCGGACTTCGTTGCCGCTGACCGAGCAAGAATATGCGCTGCAGTTGGCGCTCGATCTGTTGATTCACAGTGCGCTGCTGTACTACTCGGGCGGTTCGACCAACCCTTTCGTTTCCTACTACCTGGTGCCGTTGACCATTGCTGCTGCAACGCTGCCCTGGCGTTACTCGCTGATCCTGTCCGGTTTCGCGCTGTCGCTCTACACGCTGCTGATCGTGCGTTCCTATCCGTTGGAAACCTACCCGACGGCCCGGGAGAATATGCAGGTCTACGGCATGTGGCTGAGCTTCGCGCTGGCTGCCGGAGTGATCACCTTCTTTGCCGCCAAAATGGCCGAAGAGATGCGTCGGCAGGAACAGCTGCGCGCCGAGCGCCGCGAAGAAGGCCTGCGCGATCAGCAATTACTGGCGGTCGCAACCCAGGCGGCGGGCGCTGCGCATGAATTGGGCACGCCGCTGGCGACCATGAGCGTGCTGCTCAACGAGATGCATCTGGAGCACGACGATCCGCAGCTGCGCGAAGATCTGGGCGTGCTTCAAGAGCAGGTGAAACAGTGCAAGCACACGCTGCAGCAGCTGGTTCGAGCCGCAGAGGCCAATCGCCGGATGGCGGTCGAACATCAGACCGCGACGCGCTGGCTGGACGAATCCCTGAACCGCTGGCACTTGATGCGCCCGGAAGTCAGCTACCGCTTTCAGCAATTGGGCAAGGACAGCGTGCCGATGCTTTCGCCGCCGCCTGATCTGACCCAGGCGCTGCTCAATCTGCTCAACAACGCGGCCGACGCCTGCCCGGACGGTCTGGAGGTGAGCCTTGACTGGAGCGCCAGCGAAATCTGGATCTGTATCCGCGATCACGGCCCGGGCGTGCCCGTGGCGATCGCCGAGCAGATCGGCAAGCCGTTCTTTACTACCAAGGGCAAAGGCTTCGGCCTGGGTCTGTTTCTGAGCAAAGCCAGCGTCACCCGTGCGGGTGGCTCGGTAAAACTCTACAGTCATGAGGAGGGCGGTACGCTGACCGAACTGCGCCTGCCCCGTGACACGCGAGGAGAAAAAGCATGAGTGACGAAGACATCCAGGTCGAAGGCGAAGAACTGCCTCATCTGTTGCTGGTCGATGACGACGCAACCTTTACCCGCGTCATGGCCCGCGCCATGGGACGTCGTGGTTTTCGGGTAAGTACTGCAGGTTCCGCTGAGGAAGGGCTGGCGCTCGCACAGCAGGATATTCCTGAGTTTGCCGCGCTCGACCTGAAAATGGACGGCGACTCCGGCCTGGTATTGCTGCCGAAGCTGCTGGAGCTGGACCCGGAGATGCGCGTCGTGATCCTCACCGGTTATTCGAGCATCGCTACCGCTGTGGAAGCGATCAAACGCGGTGCGCGCAATTATCTGTGCAAGCCGGCCGATGCGGACGACGTACTCGCTGCGCTGCTGTCCGAGCATGCCGACCTCGACACGCTGGTTCCCGAGAACCCGATGTCGGTGGATCGCCTGCAGTGGGAGCACATTCAGCGTGTTCTGACAGAGCATGAGGGCAACATTTCTGCGACTGCGCGCGCGTTGGGCATGCATCGTCGTACATTGCAGCGCAAATTGCAGAAGCGTCCGGTACGCCGCTGAGCACCGTCCTAGACATGTGCAGCCAGCCATCCGTTTGCGAGGACGCGGGCTGTGGACATGTCTTGTTGCGTGTTGGGATGTGATCGTACAACCGCTGAGCTATGATTGCTCACTACTCAACTGTTCCGAGATCGAAGTTGGATATGGAAAACCAGAGCGCTCCACCCCGCGCCCGTAGAAAGCACCGCAGCCTTGCGCAGGAGTTGGTGGTCGAGCTGTCCGAGCGTATTCGCAGCGGCCAGCTCAAGCGCGGTGACAAGCTGCCGACCGAGTCGGCGATCATGGAAGAGCAGGGGGTCAGCAGAACGGTCGTGCGTGAAGCGATCTCTCGCCTGCAGGCGTCAGGTCTGGTCGAAACCCGTCACGGCATCGGCACGTTCGTGCTGGATACGCCTAGCCCGAGCGGCTTCCGCATCGATCCGGCCACCATCGTCACGCTGCGTGACGTGCTGGCGATTCTGGAGTTGCGCATCAGCCTTGAGGTCGAGTCCGCAGGCCTGGCTGCACAGCGCCGCACTCAAGAACAACTGGCGGCAATGCGCGCAGCGCTCGACGCATTGAGCGAAAGCGCGGCGCATGACAGTGACGCCGTAGCGTCCGATTTCCAGTTCCACCTGCAGATCGCGTTGTCGACCGGAAACCGTTACTTCACCGACATCATGACTCATCTGGGCGCCAGCATCATTCCGCGCACCCGGTTGAACTCAGCGCGCCTGGCGCATGATGATCAGCAGCATTACATGGATCGCCTCAGCCGTGAGCATGAGGAAATCTTCGAGGCCATCGCCCGTCAGGATTCCGATGCAGCCCGCGCTGCGATGCGGTTGCATCTCACCAACAGCCGCGAACGCCTGCGCCATGCGCATGAAGAGGCAGAGTCGCAGCGAGCCTGATCGAGCGGACAAGTCCGCTATCGCCAGCAAGCTGGCTCCTACAGAAGCAGTGCGCAACTGTAGGAGCGCGTTTACCCGCGACGAACGATAACGCGGTCTGACCGACTTACGGCAACGACCGCGAGCCACGTAAGCCGAAGGTTGTCTTACGACCGCGCTTCGCCATCCGAACCCCCCAATCCCCCCATGTTCAAAGGCCGTGAAGCCCTTTCATCGCCTTCCCGCAGAAAAACCTGCAAATCCCGGTTGAGACATTTTATTTTCAGTTGTACGATGACTTACGACATCGGCACTGCCCCGGTGATCCATTCACAATAATATGTCCCCAAGGGTGTTCGAATAATGAATCCACAAGAACTGAAGTCCATCCTCTCTCACGGTCTGCTGTCCTTCCCGGTTACCGATTTCAATGCTCAAGGCGATTTCCATCGCGAGGGCTACATCAAACGTCTCGAGTGGCTCGCCCCGTACGGCGCAAGCGCTCTTTTCGCTGCAGGCGGCACAGGTGAGTTCTTCTCCCTGGCGGCCAGCGAATACTCCGAAATCATCAAGACTGCGGTCGACACTTGCGCCACCAGCGTGCCAATCCTGGCAGGCGTGGGCGGCCCGACCCGTCAGGCTATCGAATACGCACAGGAAGCCGAGCGTCTGGGCGCCAAAGGCTTGCTTCTGCTCCCGCACTACCTGACTGAAGCCAGCCAGGACGGCGTTGCTGCTCACGTTGAAGCAGTCTGCAAATCGGTCAAGATCGGCGTCGTTGTCTACAACCGCAACGTGTGCCGCCTGAACGCAGACCTGCTGGAAAAACTGGCCGAGCGCTGCCCGAACCTGATCGGCTACAAAGACGGCCTGGGCGATATCGAACTGATGGTTTCGATCCGCCGTCGCATGGGCGACCGCTTCTCGTACCTGGGCGGCCTGCCGACCGCTGAAGTCTACGCCGCTGCCTACAAGGCGCTGGGCGTTCCGGTTTACTCGTCTGCCGTATTCAACTTCGTACCGAAGCTGGCGATGGACTTCTACCACGCTATCGCTCGTGACGATCACGAAACCGTTGGCAAGTACATCGACGACTTCTTCCTGCCTTACCTGGAAATCCGCAACCGCAAAGCCGGCTACGCCGTCAGCATCGTCAAGGCGGGCGCCAAGATCGCCGGCTACGACGCAGGTCCGGTCCGCGCTCCATTGACCGACCTGACTCCTGAAGAGTGCGAAATGCTCGCAGCGCTGATGGACAAGCAAGGCAAGCAATAAGACCCGCAAAAGCAAAACCGCTGAGTGATCAGCGGTTTTGTCGTTGGAAAGGATGGAACCGTTACAGGTAGGTCTGTCGCTCCCGCGATGCGCCTAAGGGGCCTGTAAAGCTGTACCCAAAAAAATATGTATTACCCGCGTAAAAAAATAATGAGTGGGAGTTCTATCGATGCAAAAGTCCAAGCCGACTCACGTCCGCTATTTGATCCTGTTGATGCTGTTTCTCGTCACCACGATCAACTACGCTGACCGGGCCACCATCGCAATTGCCGGCTCAAGCCTGCAGAAAGACCTCGGCATCAGTGCCGTCACCCTGGGTTACATCTTCTCCGCATTCGGCTGGGCCTACGTGGCTGGCCAGATTCCTGGCGGCTGGCTGCTCGACCGTTTCGGTTCGAAGAAAGTCTATGCCATGAGTATCTTCACCTGGTCGCTGTTCACCCTGCTGCAAGGCTATGTGGGTGAGTTCGGTGTATCGACCGCCATCGTCGCGCTGTTCATGCTGCGCTTCCTGGTAGGTCTGGCCGAAGCACCATCCTTCCCCGGCAACGCGCGCATCGTCGCCGCCTGGTTCCCGACCGCTGAACGCGGCACGGCCTCGGCGATCTTCAACTCTGCGCAGTATTTCGCGACCGTTCTGTTCGCGCCGCTCATGGGCTGGATCGTCTACACCTACGGCTGGCAGCACGTGTTCATCGTGATGGGCGCGGCGGGTATCGTGTTCTCGGGCATCTGGATGAAAGTCATCTACAGCCCGCGTAACCATCCCCGGATCAACGAAGCCGAGCTTGAGCATATCGCCAGCAACGGCGGCATGGTCGACATGGATCAGGACAAGGGCAAAGGCAAGGACAAGCCTGCGAGCAGCGGGCCGAAGTGGGATTACATTCGTCAGCTGCTGACCAACCGCATGATGCTCGGTATCTACCTGAGCCAGTACTGCATCAACGGCATCACCTACTTCTTCCTGACCTGGTTCCCTGTGTACCTGGTGCAGGAACGCGGCATGACCATTCTGAAGGCGGGCATCATCGCTTCGCTGCCGGCGATCTGCGGCTTTATCGGTGGCGTCCTGGGTGGGGTGATTTCCGACTACCTGCTGCGCAAAGGGCACTCGCTGACCTTCTCCCGCAAGGCACCGATCATTTGCGGCCTGCTGCTTTCGACCTCCATCGTCACCTGCAACTACGTTGACGTTGAATGGGTTGTCGTAGGCTTCATGGCGCTGGCGTTCTTCGGTAAAGGCGTAGGTGCACTGGGCTGGGCCGTCATGTCCGACGTATCGCCCAAGCAGATTGCCGGCCTGAGCGGCGGCCTGTTCAACACCTTCGGTAACATCGCGTCGATCACCACGCCAATCGTGATCGGTTACATCATCAGCACCACCGGTTCGTTCAAGTGGGCACTGGTGTTCGTAGGCGCTAACGCGCTGCTCGCGGTAATCAGTTACATTTTCATCGTTGGTGAGATCAAGCGCGTGGAATTGATAGAGCCGCCAGTCAAGGGGCCTTTGCCGGACGGATCCGCCGGCGACCTTTCCCGAGCCAAACCCTGAGGAAATCGTGATGAACCTGATTCAACATGCCGATTCTCCGCGGTATATCCGGCTGCATCCGCTGGATAACGTGGTCGTGGTGGTCAATGACCAGGGCGTGCCTGCCGGAACCGAATTCGACAACGGGCTGGTGACTGTCGACAACGTACCGCAGAGCCACAAGGTCAGTACCGTGGACCTCGCCGAAGGCGATGCCGTGATTCGTTACGGTGTGCCCATCGGTTACGCACTGCAACCGATCCCACGCGGCAGTTGGGTCAGGGAAGACCAGCTGCGTATGCCTTCGGCGCCGGAGCTGGACAGTTTGCCCATGTCCGATGCGGTGCCTGAGAAGCAGGCGCCGCTGGAAGGCTACACCTTCGAAGGTTATCGCAACGCTGACGGCACTGTAGGTACCCGCAACATTCTGGGGATCACCACGACCGTTCAATGCGTGACTGGCGTGCTGGATTTCGCCGTCAAGCGTATCCGCGAAGAATTGCTGCCCAAGTACCCGAACGTCGATGACGTGGTCGCACTGACTCACTCCTACGGATGTGGCGTGGCGATCACGGCGACTGATGCTTACATCCCGATTCGTACCGTGCGTAACCTGGCACGCAACCCGAACCTGGGTGGCGAAGCGCTGGTGATCAGTCTGGGCTGCGAGAAACTGCAGGCCGGGCAGGTCATGCACGAGGACGACAGCTCGGTGGACCTCAGCGAGCCGTGGCTGTACCGGCTTCAGGATTCCAGCCACGGCTTCAATGAAATGGTCGAGCAGATCATGGACCTGGCGGAAGTCAGGCTCAAAAAGCTGGACCAGCGACGTCGTGAAACAGTGCCGGCCTCGGAACTGATTCTCGGCATGCAGTGCGGCGGCAGTGATGCGTTTTCGGGCATCACCGCCAATCCTGCGCTGGGTTTCGCCTCCGACCTGTTGCTGCGCGCTGGTGCGACCGTGATGTTTTCGGAAGTCACCGAAGTGCGTGATGCCATCTATCTGCTGACGTCGCGTGCGGAAAATCAGGAAGTCGCTCAGCAACTGGTTCGCGAAATGGACTGGTACGACCGCTACCTCGCCAAAGGCGAAGCGGATCGCAGCGCCAACACCACGCCGGGCAACAAGAAGGGCGGTCTGTCGAACATTGTCGAGAAGTC
>JARDZH010000093.1 GCA_029240955.1 Pseudomonas sp.
GCCGAGCTGCTGGCCCCGGACGCCAGCGATCTGCATCGGCGGGTCGACAACCTGCACCGGCGGCTGGTGAGTCGCATGCAGGATCGCCTCATGCGCGAGCGGCTGCGTCTGGAAGGTTTATCGAGACGCCTGCGGCATCCCGGCGAGCGGTTGCGGCAACAAGCGCAACGTCTGGACGATCTGGACATGCGCATGCGCCGCGCCTTCGAGCAGAACATGCACAAACGCCAGGTGCGTCTGGCTCACATGGAAAGCCGTCTGGCCGCTCAGCATCCGGGGCGCACCCTGAAATTCCTGCGTCAGCGTCTGGACGTGCTGGCCGAGCGCTTGCCGCGTGCCATGCGCGAAGGGCTCAGAACCCGCCAGCTGCAGCTGCAAAGCCAGGTGCAGACGCTGCATGTGGTCAGCCCGCTTGCCACGCTCGGCCGCGGTTACAGCATTCTGCTCGACGAACGCGGACATGCGATCCGTGCTGCATCGCAAACCCAACCCGGCCAGCGCCTGACTGCACGGCTTGGCGAAGGCGAGTTGCAAGTGCGCGTCGAAGACAATCACCTGACGCCTGTCACCCTTTCTCTTCTGGACTGATCGATGCCTCGTTTGCCTGCATTATTTCTGGCTCCGCTGCTTGCCCTGTTTCTCGGCCTGCCTGCCCATGCGGACAGCTTCATCACCCGTGCGCTGAACAAGCCGGTGCCGGGTGGTGTTGCGGTCATCGACCTTGGCACCGGCGCACAAGCGCCGAAAGCTACCTACCAAGGCAAGCCGGTCATGGTCGTCAAGGAGCAAAGCGTTCGGTGGCTGGCGATTGTGGGCATCCCGCTTACGGTCAAGCCGGGCACAGAACAACTGGTCGCAGGTGGGCGGACCCTCAGCTTTGCGGTGGGCGCGAAGAAATATCCGGAGCAGCGCATCACGCTGAAGAACAAGCGTCAGGTCAATCCCAATCCTGACGACGTCAAACGCATCGAGGCCGAACTGGCCGAGCAGATCCGGGCTTACCGTAGCTTCAGCCCAGGCACGCCGAGCAATCTGATTCTGGACAAGCCGGTCAACGGGCCGCTGTCGAGCAAGTTTGGTGTACGCCGCTTCTTCAACGGCGAAGAACGCAATCCTCACGCGGGTCTGGACTTCGCTGTGCCTGCGGGTACGCCGATCAAGTCACCGGCCGCAGGCAAGGTGATCCTGATCGGCGACTACTTCTTTAACGGCAATACGGTGTTCGTCGACCATGGACAGGGGTTCATCAGCATGTTCTGTCACATGTCGAAGATTGACGTGAAGCCGGGAGACAGCGTGGCCCGTGGCGGTGTTGTCGGTAAGGTCGGATCGACCGGCCGCGCCACCGGCCCACATATGCACTGGAACGTGAGCCTGAACGATGCGCGGGTCGATCCGGCGATTTTCATTGGCGCGTTTCAACCGTAATAACGACCTACCGGGACTGTGGGGGGGAGCGAAGCTCGCGACGAACAGAACACTGCTGTCGCGAGCTGACGCTCCCTTCCACAACAGTGCTCCCACAAGAGTGCTCCCACATTGCGATGAAAAATAACACCAAACAATAAACGCTCAGAAAAATTCCAATAACAGCTATAAAAAATTACAAAATCCTCTTTTACGAGGATTTATCTCAATTTTTTCCAAGTGCTTGCCAACCTCTCGGCCAGTGGTTACGGTTGGCCTCATGAATACCTCCCATACCCTTATCCTGTCGCGCCAGCATCGGTGCCTTAGTCTGGTCAGCGCACGACTGCCGGGCTTGATCGCAGTGCCTCGCCTCTGAGTTGCGTTTACGGTTGGCCGCCTCTTTCCGGCCCATTCAGTACAAAGGAATTCCACAATGACCATGCTCAAAGATCCTTCGAAAAAGTACCGCGCGTTTCCGACCATCGATCTGCCGGATCGCACCTGGCCGTCCAAGGCCATTACTGCGACGCCGATCTGGTGCAGTTCCGACCTGCGCGACGGTAACCAATCGCTGATCGAGCCCATGGATGCGGTCAAGAAACTGAAGTTCTGGAAGACGCTGGTGAAAGTCGGCGTCAAGGAAATCGAAGCCTCATTCCCGTCCGCTTCCCAGACCGATTTCGATTTCGTGCGCACGCTGATCGAAGACGGCCACATTCCGGACGACACCACCATCCAGGTGCTGACCCAAGCCCGCGAAGACCTGATCGCGCGCACCTTCGAATCGCTGCGCGGCGCGAAGAAAGCCATCGTTCACCTGTACAACGCGACCAGCCCGTCCTTCCGCCGCATCGTCTTCAACCAGGACAAGGCCGGCGTGAAGGAAATTGCCGTCACCGCCGCCAAACTGTTCGTCAAGTACGCCGCCCAGCAGCCCGACACTCAGTGGACGTTCCAGTACTCGCCTGAAACCTTCAGCGCGACCGAGCTGGAGTTCGCCAAGGAAGTCTGCGACGCGGTCATCGAAGTCTGGAACCCGACGCCTGAGAACAAGATCATTCTCAACCTGCCGGCCACCGTCGAAGTCGCCACGCCAAACGTGTATGCCGACCAGATCGAGTGGTTCTGCCGCAACATCAACCGTCGTGACAGCGTGCTCATCAGCCTGCACACCCACAACGACCGCGGCACCGGCGTTGCGGCCACCGAACTGGGCCTGATGGCGGGCGCGGATCGAGTCGAAGGCTGCCTGTTCGGCAATGGCGAGCGTACCGGCAACGTAGACTTGGTCACTGTTGCGCTGAACCTCTACACCCAAGGCATCAACCCGCAACTCGACTTCTCCGACATCGACGGCGTGCGCAAAGTCGTTGAAGAGTGCAACCAGATCCCGGTCCATCCACGCGCGCCTTATGTCGGCGACTTGGTGCATACCGCGTTTTCCGGTTCGCACCAGGACGCGATTCGCAAAGGCTTCGCCAAGCAGGAAGAAGGCGCTTTGTGGGAAGTCCCGTACTTGCCGATCGACCCTGCCGACATCGGCCGCAGTTACGAAGCGGTGATCCGCGTCAACAGCCAGTCGGGCAAAGGCGGCATCACCTATCTGCTGGAACAGGAATACGGCATTTCCCTGCCCCGCCGCATGCAGATCGAATTCAGCCAAGTGGTTCAGGGTGAAACCGACCGTCTGGGCTTGGAGATGACGGCCGAACAGATTCACTCGTTGCTGCGTCGTGAATACTTGCAGGCCAACACGCCTTACGCGTTGATCAGCCACAGGTTGCAGGAAGAAAACGGCAACAGCGCGGTGGACGCCGAAGTGCACGTCGACGGTGAAACCCAACACTGGCGCGGCAAGGGCAAAGGCGCGCTGGAAGCGATGGTGGCCGGCTTGCCGGTCTCAGTCGAGATAATGGATTACAACGAGCACGCCATCGGTTCGGGCACCACGGCCAAGGCCGCTGCCTACATCGAGCTGCGCGTGAATGGTGACCGTGCCGTGCATGGCGTGGGCATCGATGAGAACATCACCACCGCCAGCTTCCGCGCGCTGTTCAGTGCGCTGAACCGCTCGTTGAGCCAGGCTCAGGCCCAGGCCGCCTGAAGGTAGTCGTGAACGGTCGACAGGCGCCCGCCTGTCGACCTGATGACTGTTTTCTCCCTGCCGCTGTCAGTCCTGTACGGCGACAAACCCTCCTTTCACTCTGCGCATACCCCTGCCCAGATCGGCATGAGCTTTTCATTTCTGCTGTGGTAGCATGCTGCCTTTACTTTGATCCGGCTTTGTGTCGGCAGCCATTCATTCGCTGTCGAGGCCTGATCGAACGCGTCTTTTGGCTGTACTCTTCTTCCAAAAAACCACGACGACTTTGCATTGATTTCCGGACGAAAAGAATGCGCGGGCCGACCACCCATGCATTGAAAAACCCATCGGCCTCGGTAACGCTGAGCTGATCCAATCACATTTGGAGCGATTATGCCTAAGGCTTCCCATCAGGATCTGCGCCGTGACTTTCGCGCACTGACCTCTTCGAATTCCTGCTTTCACACCGCCTCGGTGTTTGACCCGATGTCCGCGCGTATCGCCGCAGACCTGGGTTTTGAGGTCGGCATCCTTGGCGGCTCGGTCGCCTCTTTGCAGGTGCTCGACGCCCCTGACTTCGCGTTGATCACCTTGAGCGAATTCGTCGAGCAGGCCACCCGCATCGGTCGCGTTGCACAACTGCCGGTCATTGCGGACGCTGACCACGGTTACGGAAATGCGCTCAACGTGATGCGCACCGTCACCGAACTGGAGCGTGCGGGCATCTCGGCGCTGACCATTGAAGATACCCTGCTGCCGGCTCAATTCGGCCGCAAGTCCACGGATCTGATTTCAACTGCAGAAGGTGTCGGCAAGATTCGCGCGGCGCTGGAGGCTCGGGTCGATCCGGAGATGTCGATCTTTGCGCGTACCAACGCCGCGATCATCCCGGTTCAGGAAGCTAACAGCCGCGTGCTGCAGTATCAGAGTGCAGGCGCGGACGGCATCACGATCGTCGGTGTGCGCGACTTCGAACACCTGGCGCAACTGTCGGACGGCGTGACCGTTCCGCTGATGCTGGTGACCTATGGCAATCCGGAGTTGCACGACAACGCACGTCTGGCTGAGATGGGCGTACGAATCTGCGTCGACGGCCACGCGGCGTATTTCGCGGCGATCAAGGCGACCTACGATTGCCTGCGTGAACAGCGGCAGATTCTGAGCAGCACGACCGACATGAACGCCACCGAGCTGACTCACACCTACACCCAGCCGCAGGATTATGTGGAGTGGGCGAAGAAGTTCATGAATGTGAACGAGTGAAGGCAGGCGTTGCGTCTGGATTGACTGACGCTATGCACCAGAGCCACTACAAGCGGGCTCCTACACGATCACGCGCTCAGCGTAGGAGCCAGCTTGCTGGCGATGGGCTGCACCGCAGCCCTGACACAATAAATGCCTCAGACAGGCGCGTTCATTGTGGGAGGGAGCGAAGCTCGCGACGGGTATCTTGGACCACACATAAGCTGTGCCAGTACCGGCCCTGTCGCGAGCTACGCTCCCTCCCACAGTTAAGTGGCGAGCGCTGTGGGCGCGGATCTGTACGCGATTGGCTGCGAAGCAGCCCGGACAGGTCCGACTTCAAGCAGTCGTATTCACACCACCGCTGGTGATCAATTGCAACAGCGCGCCTTGCTGGGTTTGCAGGGTGGCGCTGGTGGTTGCGATCTGCACTTGCAGCGCCATGACCCGCTGGGCTTTTTCTTCCGGCGTGCCTGTACCCGCTTGAGCAGCGGCCAGCTGTGCACGCAGCTCGGTCAGCTGCTTCTGGGTTTCCTTGATCTGCTGCTGCAGCTTCTCGATGGTTTCGTCGGTGCTTGACTTCGAACCACCCGCGCCGCCCGCTTCCTTGGTCTTGGCGACCGGCAGCGATACCGCGACGGTCTTCTTTTCCTCGACCACCGCCTTGGAAGCGGCCGCATCAGCCTCTTTCTTGACGGTCAGGTTCAGCGAACTGGCGTATGAATTCAGCGAAGACGTGTTGATAGTGGTCATGACCAACTCCTGTAGGTATGCATGGCTATCGACACATCTGCACATATCTTTAGCTATCAGCGAACCTCGAAGCCATCAGCGTCCATGTGCGCGGGAAACCGCGTGCGGTACGCATGCAGATCGGCGGCGCTGAGCGTCACGTGAAACACGCCGTCAGACGCAGCGACACTTAACAGCCCTTCGCCCTGATAATCCAGCACCTGGCTGTCGCCGGTATAAGCAAAGCCCTTACCGTCCTCGCCGATCCGATTCACCGCTGCCACGTAGCAGAGGTTCTCGATGGCCCGCGCCGGCAGCAGCCGGTTCCAGTGCTGGCGACGGGCGCCCGGCCAGTTGGCGGTATAGATCAGCAGATCGGTGTCATCCGCCGCTCGGCTCCAGACCGGAAACCTCAGGTCGTAGCAGATCAGCGGGCGGATTTGCCAGCCATTGAGGTCGAACACGACGCGCTGCTCGCCAGGACTGTAATGCTCATGCTCGCCGGCCATTCGAAACAGATGGCGTTTGTCGTAGTACGACAACTCGCCGTTCGGGCGCGCCCACAACAGGCGGTTGCGATAGCTGCCGTCGGCCGCACGGATGATCACGCTGCCAGTCACCACGGCCTGGATTCGCTCGGCCTGGGCCAGCATCCACACCGACGTCGGGCCGTTCTCCGATTCCGCCAGCGCTTCGGATTCCATGGAAAATCCAGTGGTGAACATTTCCGGCAGAATCACCAGATCGGCCTGCTCTGCCTGGCTAAGCAGGTGCTCAAAATGCTCAAGGTTGCTCTCGCGGTCGTGCCAGGCCAGTTCGGTCTGGATCAACGCGATATTCAGATTAGGTAGCTGGCTCAGATCACGCATAGTTTCTCCGCTGCCTGACGCAACGTCTCCTCGCGCTTGGCGAAGCACAGCCGAATCAATCGCTGCCCTTCGGGTGGGGTCTGATAGAAAACCGAGATGGGAATGCTCGCCACGCCGTGTTCGCGGGTCATCCACAGCGCCATGTCGACGTCATTAAGGTCCGGCCGAATGTTCGAGTAGTCCACCAACTGAAAGTAGGTGCCGGCGGCCGGTGTGAAGCTAAAGCGCGACCCTGCCAGCTGATTGCAGAAATAATCGCGCTTGGCCTGATAGAACGCAGGCAACTCCTCTACATGCTCCGGATGTTCCACCATGAAGTCCGCCAGCGCGTACTGCAAGGGCGTGACGCTGCAGAAGCTCACGTACTGATGCACCTTGCGCAGCTCGGCCGTCAGCGCTGCTGGCGCCACGACGTATCCGGTCTTCCAGCCCGTCACGTGGTAAGTCTTGCCGAACGAATTGACCACGAAGGCCCGCTGATACAGGGCCTCATGATCGAGCACGCTCGCGTGACGCGCGCCGTCGAAAACCAGATGCTCGTACACCTCGTCGCTCAGCAGGTAGATATCCCGGTCGGCGATCAGCGCCGCCAACTGGTCGAGATCGGCCCGGCTGATCAGCGCGCCGCTCGGGTTA
>JARDZH010000094.1 GCA_029240955.1 Pseudomonas sp.
GTAAACTCGTAAGCACCCCGGCCTACATGGTTGCCAAGAGCATCAGCGAAGCGGCTGCCGGCATCAACAAACTTGTGGATCGGCTGCTGGAGCTGACGCAGGAACAAGAGTGACTCAGCTGTAGGGTAGGAGCGCGCTTGCCCGCGACCGCTTGGTGTCAGGAAATGCATATGCATCGGCTGTTCAGACGCTTCGCCAGCAAGCTGGCTCCTACGGGAGGGCGTCAGTTCAGGACGCCGTCCAGAATCGCATAGACGATTCCCGTGCCCACAGCGATCAGGACCACGTCGGTTCCCAAGCGGCGCCATTCGTAGCCGTCGTAATGAGGCAATTCTCGCAGGGCGTCGCGCCCCAGCCGCTTGCCGTAGCCGGGCGGCAGAGGTTTGCCCTTGGCGATGTGAATGCCGGGCGGCAGCGGCTGACCGCGACCAATGACATCACGGTGCTGCTGAAACGTCTGACGCACCTGGCTGAAATCTTCAGGAGGTCGATTGCCGCCACGGTTGTTCTGATGGCCTTGGTTGCCCTGCCCCTTTTCCTGGCCATGACCTACGCCGTTGCTCTGCGGACCGTGTTGCTGGCCGCCGCGCTGGCCGCCGCGCTGTTCGTCATGGCCTCCGCCACGTTGATCAGGTGGCGCTGCCTGCAGCAAAGGGCTGGCGGTGATCATCAAGATCCCCATCCCGGCAATCAAACGGTTTGGCAGTTTCATGTGGTACTCCTCGTGATCCACTCGCGCAGCAAAAAGGGGTTCACGACCTGGTCGATGAACCCCTTGTCTCTTGCAGCATAGAGCGGCGAAAAGCCGTTAGATTCCTCTGTATCAGGAACTTTACGCTCAGCTTACGCGCGCGCTACGTACGCCCTGTGCCAGCGCTGCGCACAGGCTCAGCACACCGTCGACAGCCTGTTCAGGCGAGCCGGCTGTGGCGATCTTGTCCACCAGTGCCGAACCCACCACCACGCCATCCGCCAGACGAGCAATCGCTGCCGCCTGCTCTGGCGTGCGGATACCGAAACCGACGCTGATCGGCAGTGACGTATGACGGCGCAAGCGGGCGATCGCTTCGGTGACGTGCTCGGTGGTAGCCGAACCTGCACCCGTTACACCGGCTACCGACACGTAGTAGACGAACCCGGAACTGCGCTCCAGAACGCGCGGCAGTCGGGCATCGTCGGTGGTTGGCGTCGTCAGGCGGATGAAGTCGATGTCCGAAGCCTGCGCGGGAGTTGCCAGTTCTGCGTCGTGCTCAGGCGGCAGGTCCACGATGATCAGGCCATCGACACCCGCTTCCTTGGCCTGCGCCACGAAGGCTTCAACGCCGAAACGGTGGATCGGGTTGTAGTAGCCCATCAGCACGATCGGCGTCGCCTGATCGTCAATGCGGAACTCGCGAACCATCTGCAGGGTTTTCGCCAGTGTCTGGCCAGCCTCCAGGGCGCGCAGGGTCGCGAGCTGAATCGCCACGCCATCGGCCATCGGGTCGGTGAACGGCATGCCCAGTTCAATCACGTCGGCGCCAGCGGCCGGCAGCCCTTTGAGAATTTCCAGCGACGTGTCGTAGCCAGGGTCGCCTGCGGTGATGAATGTCACCAGTGCCGCGCGGCCTTCGGTTTTCAGCTGGGCGAAACGCTGTTCGAGACGGCTCATACCGATTTCTCCTGGGTGCTTTCGGCCGCAGCCATATGATTCATGACGGTTTGCATGTCCTTGTCGCCGCGTCCGGAGAGGCAGATCACCATCAGGTGATCGGCAGGCAGGCCCGGTGCGCGCTTCATGGCTTCGGCCAGTGCGTGGGAGGTTTCCAGCGCCGGGATGATGCCTTCGAGCAGACAGCACTGATGGAAAGCGTTGAGCGCTTCTTCGTCAGTGATGCTGACGTATTCCGCGCGCTTCACTTCATGCAACCAGGCATGCTCGGGACCGATACCGGGATAGTCGAGACCCGCCGAGATCGAATGCGCGTCGGCGATCTGACCGTCGTCGTCCTGCAACAGGTAGGTGCGGTTACCGTGCAGCACGCCCGGCACGCCGCCGTTGAGGCTGGCGGCATGCTTGTCGGTATCGACGCCGTGACCACCCGCTTCGACACCAATGATCTGCACGCTGGCATCGTCCAGGAAGGGATGGAACAGGCCCATTGCGTTGGAACCGCCGCCTACGCAGGCGATTACGCTGTCGGGCAGGCGACCTTCTTTCTCCTGCAACTGCGCCTTGGCTTCACGACCGATGACGGACTGGAAGTCACGCACCATCGCAGGATACGGATGCGGACCGGCAACGGTGCCGATCAGGTAGAACGTGTCGTCGACGTTGGTTACCCAGTCGCGCAGCGCTTCGTTCATGGCGTCTTTCAAGGTGCCCGTACCGGAGGTGACCGGCACGATTTCCGCGCCCAGCAACTTCATGCGGAATACGTTCGCCTGCTGGCGCTCGATGTCGGTCGCGCCCATGTAGATCACGCAAGGCAGACCGAAGCGCGCGGCGACTGTGGCGGTGGCCACGCCGTGCATGCCGGCACCGGTTTCAGCGATCAGGCGCTTCTTGCCCATGCGCTTGGCCAGCAGCACCTGGCCGATGCAGTTGTTGATCTTGTGCGCGCCGGTGTGATTCAGCTCTTCGCGCTTGAAGTAGATCTTCGCGCCGCCGCAGAACTCGGTCAGGCGCTCGGCGAAATACAGCGGGTTCGGGCGACCGACGTAATCGCTCTGGAAGTAAGCCATCTGGCGGGCGAATTCCGGGTCGGCCTTCGCGGCCTCATATTCGCGATTCAGATCAAGCACCAGCGGCATCAGGGTTTCGGCTACATAACGGCCGCCGAACGAGCCGAACAGGCCGTTAGCGTCAGGGCCATTGCGAAGATTGGTCTGGGTCATGAGGGCTCCAGTTGCAGATACGTGCGAATGAGTTGAGCCAAAGAGGCAGTGATCACACTTTAACCAGCACATAGCAGGATGAAAACCGATAAGATTGGCGCAACCTGTCAGGAAATCTCACAGATAAAAATGAGCCGCGACCTTCCTTCTCTTAACGCTCTGCGTGCGTTCGAATCCACTGCTCGACTCGGCAGTGTGAGCCAGGCCGCGGAACAGTTGAACGTTACGCATGGCGCAGTGAGCCGCCAACTCAAGCTTCTTGAGGACGAGCTCGGAATCAGTCTGTTCGCAAAAGACGGACGCGGCCTGAAACTCACAGATGCCGGCAGCCGTCTGCGTGACGCGACAAGTGAGGCTTTTGACCGATTGCGCAGCGCATGCGCCGAGCTGAGCCAGAATGCGGTCGACGCCCCATTCGTGCTGGGCTGCTCAGGAAGCTTGCTGGCCCGCTGGTTCATTCCAAGGTTGGGCCGCCTCAACGCTGAACTGCCTGACCTGCGTCTGCACCTCTCTGCGGGAGAAGGCGATCTGGACCCGCGCCGGCCGGGCCTGGATGCGCTGCTGATGTTCGCCGAGCCGCCATGGCCCGCCGACATGCAGGTTTTCGAATTGGTGAGCGAGCGAATAGGGCCGGTGCTCAGTCCGCGCCATGCAGCGTTCGACACTCTGCGTCAGGCACCTGCGCAAGCATTGCTCGGCGAGCCACTGCTGCATACGGCCTCACGACCGCAGGCCTGGCCGAGCTGGGCGCAGCAGAACGGGATCGATCCGCAATCTTTGCGATACGGGCAGGGATTCGAGCATTTGTATTACTTGCTGGAGGCGGCCGTTGCCGGGCTGGGCATTGCCATTGCTCCGGAACCGCTGGTAGCGGACGACTTGCGTGCGGGGCGCCTTGCTGCGCCGTGGGGTTTCAGCGAAACCCCGGCGCAACTGGCGCTATGGATACCCAGGCGGGCCGTTGACGGCCGCGCGCAGCAACTGGCTCAGTGGTTGAAAAGCGAGCTCAAGCGTTCAGGGCATCCAGAAGCGAGTTGAATCAGTTGCCGCGCTTGCACAGCAGGTAGGCTGCCAGCAGGCCGACTGCACCAACCGCAACACCGGCGGTGGTCCATGGGTGCTCTTGCGCGTAGTCACGGGTTGCCAGCGCGTTTTCGCGAGTGCGAACTTTCACATCGGAGTAGACGTCGCTCAGCAGGCTGCGGGAATGGCTCAGTGCATTCTCAGCGTTGGCCTTGAGGCTTTTCAGCGTCTTGCTCGATTCGTCGGAAGCGTCGGCTTTCAGGCTTTCCAGCGACTTGAGGAGACTTTCGATCTCCGCTTCCATGCTTTGCAACGAGGCCTTGCGAAGTGAAGTACTAGCCATGGTGTGTTTCTCCTGCAATGGTAAGTGGCGTGTGTTGTTTCCGACTACAGCCTCTCCGGAAAGTTGCTTAACGCAAACCGCTGAACTTTTGCGCGCATTTTCCTGACAGATGCAGAGAGCGTCGTCATTGCTACGCTCTCAACGTACCCGCTTTCAAATGCACCTGCTTTCAATGTACCTAACGGAGAACTGCCATGACTGATCACCATACGTACAAGAAAATCGAGCTGGTCGGCTCGTCTACCACCACCATCGAAGACGCGATCAACAATGCCCTCGCTGAAGCGAGCAAAAGCATTCAGCATCTGGAATGGTTTGAAGTCGCTGAAACACGCGGGCACATCGAAAACGGCCGGGTGGCGCATTACCAGGTCACGCTCAAGGTCGGTTTCCGCATTGCCAACAGCTGATCAAAGCTGAACCTTTCGACTGGCCGATTGCCATAAGCTGCGTTACACAATAGAGCCCGCTGCCGCGTAAACGATGGCGTGGCTGTCGTCTATCGGCGCCTGATCTGTTGCAGGCGTCAGTACCTGGCTGAACAAGGAGTTGAGCACATGAAGAAGTTCATGTTGGCGGTGGGTCTGTTGAGTATCGCGGGAACTGCCCTTGCGGCAGGTAAACCTTGCGAAGAATTGAAGTCGGAAATCGACGCCAAGCTCCAGGCCAAGGGCGCGACGTCCTACACCCTGGAAGTTGTCGACAAAGGCAGCGTTTCCGACAAGCAAGTGGTCGGCACCTGTGAGGCCGGCACCAAGGAAATCGTTTATCAGCGCGGCTAACTGCGCTGGACGATTAAAAAAACCGACTCGATGAGTCGGTTTTTTTATTGGCTGCGGCAGGCGTCGATCAATCTCAGCCCTGAGCGACCTGCGCAAGAATTTCGTACGAGCGCAGCCGGTCTTCGTGTTCGTACATGTCACACGTGAAGATCAATTCGTCAGCCTCGGTCTGCTCCAGCAGGACCTCCAGCCGGGCACGAATCTTCTCGGGGCCGCCGACCATCGCCAGCCCCAGGAAACTCGCCACGGCTTCTCGCTCATGGGGCAGCCACAAGCCGTCCATGGACTCGACCGGTGGGCGCTGCATCAGGCTGTGTCCACGCATCAGCGCGAGGATTCGCTGATAGACCGAAGTCGCCAGGTACTCGGCGCGTTCGTCGGTATCGGCCGCCGCCAGCGGCACTCCCAGCATCACATAAGGCTTGTCGAGCACTTCGGAAGGCTGGAAGTGATTCCGATAGACCCGAATGGCCTCGTGCATGTAACGCGGCGCGAAGTGCGAAGCGAAGGCGTAAGGCAGACCGCGCATGCCCGCCAGTTGAGCACTGAACAGGCTCGAACCCAGCAACCAGATCGGCACATTAGTGCCTGAACCGGGCACAGCGATCACTTTTTGATCAGGCGTCCGCGGCCCGAGATACGCCATCAATTCGGCGACATCGTCCGGGAAGTCATCGGCACTGCCGGAACGCTCACGGCGCAGGGCGCGAGCTGTCATCTGGTCCGAACCGGGCGCTCGGCCCAGTCCCAGGTCGATACGGCCGGGATACAGGCTGGCGAGCGTGCCGAACTGTTCGGCGATCACCAGCGGTGCATGGTTGGGCAACATCACGCCGCCGGCGCCGACACGGATCGTCGACGTGCCGCCGGCCAGATACGCCAGCAATACCGAAGTGGCAGAGCTGGCGATGCCGTCCATGTTGTGGTGTTCGGCAACCCAGAAGCGGTTGTAACCCAGCTTCTCGACGTGTTGAGCCAGGTTCAGGGAATTGTGCAGGGAATCGGCAGGACCTTTGTCGTCGCGCACGGGCACGAGATCGAGCGTGGAAATCTTTATATCGCTGAGACGTTTCATAGGCCGCTAGAGCTCCTTGAAATGGGTGAGCAGGCTCAGTTCGAGCGCAAGATGACACTGCAGTCGGGGCGCAAGAGGCGCTTTTCAATGGCAAACAAGGAAAAATCCTACTAAAAAACTAGGTCATTCCCCCTTTTGAACTTTCAACAGCGGTCTATCCTCAGAACCCTAGTTATCGCTAGACATTCAAAAAATCCGTCAGGAGGCACCATGAGCATCGTCAAGAAAGCATCGGCCCACTGGGAAGGTGATCTGAAAAGCGGCATCGGCAGCATCTCTACTGAAACAGGCGTACTGCGCGAAGCGCCTTATGGCTTCAAGGCTCGCTTCGAAGGCGGCAAAGGCACCAACCCTGAAGAACTGATCGGCGCAGCCCACGCCGGCTGTTTCTCGATGGCGCTGTCCATGATCCTGGGCAACGCAGGCTTCACCGCTGAAACCATCGACACTCAAGCTGAAGTGACCCTCGACCAGGTCGAAGGCGGCTTCGCCATTTCCGCCGTGCATCTGATTCTCAAGGCCAAGGTGCCAGGCGCGAGCCAGCAGCAGTTCGACGATTTGACCAAGCAAGCCAAAGAAGGCTGCCCGGTTTCCAAAGTGCTGAACGCCAAGATCACCCTGGACGCAACGCTGCTCAGCTGAGCACGTTGAACGCGCCCCGCCCGGAAAGCGCCGCTTTCCGGGACTTCAAAATATTAAGAACCAGCCCCTCGGCATCACTGTCTTTATGTTGAGTGCCTGAGATAAAAGCGAGTCTGATATCCCCGGTTTTTCGCAAGCCTCTTATCGAGAGAATCGAGCATGGAACGTTTCGCTGTCGCTGTAGTTTGCGCCCTGCTGGCAACCGGTGCC
>JARDZH010000095.1 GCA_029240955.1 Pseudomonas sp.
GCCATCGCTGAAGGTCTCGGCCTGACCGTAGGCGTGCACGGCGATGTAGTTCCAGGTCGGCACGACCTTGCCGTGCTCGGCCTTGCTCGGATAGAAGCCCGGGCTGACGTAGGCGTCGGGTCCGGCGAAAATCAGCATGGCCTCGGCGCCGTCACGCAGGTCTTTCCATTGCGGATTGGCCTTGGCCAGATGGCCGTAGAGCGTGCCGTATTCGCCCTGTTCGCGATGCAGCAGCACCGGCACATGACTGGCTTGCAATCCGCTCTCACCGTGGCTGACCAGAATGGCCAGGCGAGTGGCGAGGATCAGTTCGTGCAGTTGGGACAGGTCTTCGATGGCAAAGGCGCGTGGCGTGTACATGGACAGATTTTCCTTGGCGAATGCCTGCATCGTAGGCAGGCTATTGGTCCGTTGTAAGAGCCATTGTCGAGCCATTTCATAGGTCCATTCGCCATGCCTGATCTGCCACCGCTGTCGATGCCTTTCAATCCGGCCGGGATCGAGCTTGATCGCCGTCAAGGCTTGAGCCGCCAGCTTTATCAAGCGTTGCGCCTGCGTGTACTCGATGGGCGTCTGGCCAGTGGAACAAGATTGCCGGCCAGCCGTGACTTGGCCTCGGCACTTGGAATTTCTCGCAACAGTGTGGTGCGCGCCTACGATCAGTTGTATGCCGAGGGCTTTATCGAGGGGCGAGTGGGTGACGGCACTTATGTCGCGCAACTGGCTCAGGCATCGACATCAAAGAAAAAACTATCCACAAATCCATCCACAGGCTTGTCAACAGGCTTACCCACAGCCTTATCCACAAATTGGCTGGATTTGCCTGTGAATTCATCCAGTAAAGTTATCCACAGTGGCGGTTTTTCTCGAATTGAAAAGCACCATTTGGCCCGACCTCCGAGTGGTCCGCCACGAGCTTTTCGCGTGGGTGTTCCGGCTTTCGATCTGTTCCCGTTCGAGGTCTGGGCCAAGCTGAACGCGGCTTTCTGGCGCAAACCGGATTTGCAGCAACTGTGTTACGGCGATCCAGCGGGTGATGCTCGACTGCGCGGCATGATCGCTGCTTATTTGCGCAGTTCGCGTGGCATGCAGTGTACGGCTGAGCAGATTGTGATCACCAGTGGCGCGCAGCAGGGCATCAGCCTTTGTGCACAGCTGCTGGTCGAGCCGGGAGATGGCGTGGCGATCGAGAATCCGGGCTATCGCGCCGCTGGGCATGCCTTCGCTGTAGCGGGGGCGAAACTGCATGGCGTGGCGGTGGACAGCGACGGTATCGATTGCAGCGCAATGGCTGGACTCACTGACTGCCGCGTGGTCTACGTCACACCCTCGCATCAGTACCCGACCGGTGTGGTCATGAGTCTGGCCCGGCGCCTTGAATTACTCGCCTGGGCCGAGCGTGTCGGCGGCTGGATCGTCGAAGATGACTATGACGGCGAATACCGCTACAGCGGCGCACCGCTAGCGCCGCTGGCGTCGCTTGATCGTCAGGGCCGCGTGCTCTATGTCGGCACATTTGGCAAAGTCGCCTTTCCGGCGCTGCGTCTTGGCTACCTGGTGTTGCCGCCAGCACTGGTCGACGCGTTCTCGCAACGGCGCGCGGTGGATGTGCGGCACTCGGAAGTCAGCACGCAAGCGGTGATGGCCGAGTTCATGGCTGCCGGGCATTTTCAGCGGCATATCCGCCGCATGCGCCGGGCTGCGCTGAGCCGGCGCAACTGCCTGCTCGAAGGCTGGCCGACGGCGATCGCCGGTGTCGGCCGGTTGCCTGCTGTGTCTGCCGGGTTGCACCTGACCGTGCCGGTCGGCAGCGTCGAGCGCGAGCAACAACTGATCGCGCAAGCCGCTGATGTCGATGTCGAGATCAACGGCTTGAGCAGTTACTGGCTACCGGATTCGTCCACGGCCATGGATCAGCGCGCGGGACTGGTGCTGGGTTTTGCCGCCGTGCCGGAGCCTGCGATCAGAACGGCGCTGACGCGGTTGCGACAGGCGTGGCGGGAGTGAAGAACAGTGCCTCGGCCGAGCGACTGGAAATCTCGCTGCGATGGATCTGGATCAGCGCCTGATTATCCAGAAGACCCGGCGCGTAAGCGCCACCCATTCGTTGTTGAGCGACTGTTTTCATGTGTCCGCGCACGAAGGCTCCAACGGTGGCGCCGACGCTGCTGTAGTGGAAGTGCGCGTAGCAAAGGACCTTGGCGGTGTGAGCATCACGAACCTCATATTCGTCGAGAAAGTCATGCTCATGGCGGCGCAGACGACGTCGGGTCAGGATTTTGGAGATCTTCACTTCCCCCTTGTCCTTGAGCCACTGGACCCCGGCCGCCGTCGGCGGTTGCTGCTTGACCAGCCGGATACGCGTGCTGGTGCCTTTTTCCTCCAGCGTCTTTGCCGCTTTGTCGAGCGCGTGGTTGAGCGTTTCAGAGGGTTCACGCAGGCTGGCGGTGAGGTTGCTGGCGGTCAGCGCCTCATCGATCGCGGCATTGGCTTTGCGCAGCAGCGCGGCCTGGTTGTGATATTCCTCTTCGACCTCCACGGGAATCCGCGAGCCACGTTTGAGGCGCGCCTCGATGCGCCGGTGAAATGCGGCCAGACCGTCAATCAGCGCCTGACCTTCGGTTACGGCTTTACTCAGGCTTACCGCGACTGTCGGCGGTGTCGCTGGCGCCGTGCGTTGCTCCACCCAGAGACCGGGGGTTTGCTCTTCGAACGTAGCGATGACGCCTGTCAGGCTGGAGCGTACTTCGATCAGATCGGTGTCGTGTCCGTCGAGACTCTTTTTTCGTTCGCCAACCAGCGTACCCCTTGATCGGGTCTGAATGATCCGTCGATTCGAGGATGACGCCGAGGGTCGCGACGAGCCGGCCTGCGGCACTAGCAGATGCCGGTAGCGCAGCAGCTCGGCCAGTTTGCTGTCAGCGCTGGCCTTGAACGCGAGCACGCGCGTCTGCACTCGCTTGAGTCGGTCCAGGTAAATGTGTTCAGGGTACTCGATGAGCAGATCATCGAAGCGCCGGTCGACGGCGGAGAACTGTTCGCTGACGTTACTCAGGGCGTCGATGCGATCTCGCAGATTGCTCAGGCTTTCATCAGCGCGCAGGTCAAGCGAACTCTGGATATTGAGCGCGGCATCGGCGATCACGTTGGCCAGTGCATGATAGGCGTCCGTGTGGAGCTGGGTGTCGCCGGGCTTGATGCAGACTTCCTGACCCAGACTGATCTGCAATTGCTTGAGCTCGGTCACCGAGTAATCCGGCCAGGCGTCCTTATAGTCGCGCATTGCCTCGACGGCTTCTTTTCCCAACAGGGTCATGTCATTGAAGCAGCTCTGTGCCGCCTCCATTTTTTCGATGATGCCTTCGGTGATATCAGACATTTCCAGGTAAGGCCGAACAGATGCATCTGATCCTGATCCGGTGTCGACGCCGGCCATGGTCTGCATCGCCAGGACGCGCCGCTGAAAATCCGTTGAATGCTGCTCAAGCCACTCATGCCCAATGAGCAGCTGCATCTGCAGGCGCTCGCTCATCACGGTGCGATAGTTGGGAATGGGCTCCTTGAGATTGAGCTCCTTGATCAACTGGATGTTGGCTGCGTATTCCTTGTGTTGCGCTTCCAGGGTGTCGATATAACGGCTGCGAGCCTCTACCTGATCCTGTGAGGACGCTTCGCGCAGAGCGGTGCGATCCGCTTCGAGACGGGTTTGCCTGGTTGGCAGGATTTTTTCGAACACGATGTTTTTGTCGTATAAAGCTTTCGCATCTTTCTCCCGGCTTCCTCGCGCTACCCGGCGAACGCTCTCCAGACCACCAGCACGCAGGCGCAGACGCAGATCTATGACCCATTCACCGCCGGCGGTACGCGCCAGTGTCGGGCCGGCACGTTGTGGTTGCCGGCCTGAATCGATGATCTGTACCTGACCCTGCTCATTGCGCGTGACTTCGAACCACCGCTCGCCAACCTGTGCGAACCATTTTTTCTGGAGTTCATACAGGCCTCGATGCGCACCTTCGCGGGCGGCTGCGCCCAGGCCTTTGGGTTTGTCGACCTTGAACGCGTCGAGAAGCGCGGCAAGCGCTGCCGGGGAACGTTTCAGTGCGGTGACGATGTCGATGGACGTGGTGTGGGCGCTGGGCAACTCGCCGCTGGCCAGGTCTGGCAGGCGCAACGCTTTGACAACCTTGCCGACGGGATTCACCGTGGTCGTTGGTTCCTCTATCGCAGCGATGGATTTCAATTCCGGTGCGGCGCTGACCGCCGCACGGTGCGCCAGGACCATGCCCAACGCGAGAAGGATGTCGGCAATCGCAGTCCAGGCGATCTTGCCGGACGATTCATTGGCCACGTCAGTGACTTCCTGCAAATCGTCCATGATCTGCCAGATCCACGCTGCCGCGCCGACGCTGCGGCCCAGGAATGGCAGGGCGGCGTTGAGCATCAACCAGCCGCCCTGTTTGAGCGTTGCCCAGCGAGCCTCGGCATCGGAGACCGATTGCCGGTCGGCCTGCGTAATGAGGGCCTGTACGTTGTTTTCATGCAACGTCGCCGGTACATCGCGGGCTATCACCTCAGTGCCCAGCTCGACGGGGCCGGACATATCGAGCGCGGTGGTGGGATTGACCAGTAATTGCGGGATCGTCCACACCGACGGCAGCCTCGCGGTAAAGACGAACTGGCTGTAGTTGAAGCGTACGTCTTCCGGCAGCCAGGCCAATACCGAGTCGCGCAAATGCCGCGAGTGCTGGATCGCATAGAGCAGATTGGCGTGCCCCGGATATTGCAGCAGTGCCATGTCGAACAACGGGCGATAGAGCACGCATGGCCCTTTGTTCGCTTCGCGCGGACCGATGACGTACATGTTGGCGACGCGGTCAGCGGTCGAGCTGCTGCGACGAGCAATGAACGCCAACGGCCGAATGACGATTTCCTCGCCGTCGACATGGCGTTCCGCATCCGTCGTGGCCAGTGCTGCCACTACGTATCGATAACCCGTTTCATCAATGCCGGCCTTGTGCTGAATCTTGTGTTGCAACGCCAGCAGCGGCAGCTCGATGCGCAGCTGGCTGGTGTACAGCGTTTGCAGCGCCGATGCTTGTTCTGCGTCGTCGATCAGCAGCGCCTTCAAGTGCGCCGGGTAGGTCTTGCCAATGTCGACAGTGCTGACCAGCTTTTCCAGGCAGGCCACCGTCATCCAGTCGGGCAAGGCGCCGCCGCTCTTGTAGCGCACGGTCTTGTTGCCCAGTGGCAGTCCTGCGAGGTTTTGCAAGGCCAGTTCCAGCAGGGTCAGGGTTTGCGTCTGAGTGTGACCCGGCAACACGAACGTGCCCCAGACCACCAGGCTGGTGATGGTGATTTCAATGTCATCGATCTTGATGTCTTTCGCGCCTGGCTGTTCCTTGAGCAGCTGCTGCTTGAGGGCGTTACGGGCGAAGGTCTGCAGGCTGACGACCTCATCCTGAAAGGACTTGCCGTGGTTTTCGTGATGCACCGTTGTCAGGTTCAGCAGGTGTCGGCTGTAGCGGGTCTGGTCCATGGGCAAAGCGTCGTTCAGCCAGTCCGGCAGCATCGGACGCAGACGTTCGAAGTGTGGTTCCAGGCGCGCTGGCGGTTGCGCGGGTTTGCCGGCCGTGCCGGTATGCGGATAGACCCGGTTGAGCGGCGAATCCTGGAAAAAACTGATCTCGCCCAGAGCGTCGGCCTCCAGTGAAATCAGGGCGCAGGCCTGATGGTCGAAGAAATTGCCCTGCGGTTCGACCAGTCGCCATTTGAGGTCTTCGCCCGCTGTAGTTGAACCGAAACGTTGCAGCAGATCTGCGCCGAGCTCTTGCAGCGAGTCGAAGTGCTGAAAACCCTGGGTCACGGCGTAGGTGAGGATCAGCGTGCGCTGTGCAACCGTGCCGATCAGGACCGCTGTGTCGAGCAGGGCACAGTGCTCCCGCTGATCGCCGTCTCCCCGGTCAAGATCAATCAGGCATGCTCGGACCGCATATGGGGCGGGCGCCAGCCGCTGTTGCGGATCGGGTTCGGTGTACACCGCCAGAGCCATGGCGATCTGATCGGCGTCCCAGCCAAGGCTTGAATCCGGCTGCCACAAGTTGCGCAACGCTTGCGACAGCTGTTGCCAGCGCGGCTGCCCGGGATAGGTGAACTCGTCCCAGTAATCAACGTGCTGTTCCTTGTAAGCAATGAACAGTAGCGGTGCCAGTTCATTGAGCAGCAACCCGATGGCATCGATCCGCACCGGCAGTTTCACGGCTTCCGGCCAACCGGGTTGCTGGGTCAGATAATCTTCACCATCAAGGTACGTTACGGTCGTGCCGGACAGACCCAGACGCACCAGTGCATCGGTCAGCGATTCGACCTTCGGGCGACCGGAGACGACTTCCTCGCCCTCGATGATCCACGCAGGCTGCACGACCATGGTCAGGCGCGGGTCAATGTCCAGGTTCGGATACAGGGTTCTGAGGGACTGGCGCAGCGTTTTCGTAGCGACTTCGCGAAGCGAAGGGCCGGTGACCAGTTGGGTGACGATATCGACGGCACTGGCTTTAGGGATTTCGGGCATGGCGATTCCTGCTCTGTCGGCGCGCCGGAAGGGCGACGGATCAGCGCAAGGTAAAAGGCGCGCCGCTTGGGCGTGCGGTACATAGATCTGTCAGGCAAAAAAAGACCCGCATGTGCGGGTCTCCGTGCAAGGGGCGGGTGTCAGGTCCCGGATTTGATTTTGGTCCAGGCCCGCGTGCGCGCCCGTTCGGCATCCCGAGGCAGCGGCTGCAAGGTGTAGAGCGTGCTCATTGCCGCATCGGTCGGATACAGGTTCGGGTTGTTGCGAATGGCTGGATCGACCAGCCCGGTGGCGTCCTTGTTCGGGTTTGGATAACCGACAAAGTCGCTGACCGGGGCAATCACCGCAGGTTGCAGCAGATAGTTGATGAAGGTGTAGGCGTCT
>JARDZH010000096.1 GCA_029240955.1 Pseudomonas sp.
GATATCGCCGAAATTGTCAGGTTCTTCGCGCTTCAGCCTTTCCAGCTCGCTGATTGCCAGCTTCAGTTTGCCCCGGCTGCTGCCCGAAAGCGCAATACGTCGCGCATGGGCCGAGCGCAGGGTGCGAATGATGTTGATGCGCGACGGATTGCCTTCGTTGCTGATACCGGCGCGCACCGTCTTGAACGTATCGGTGCCGGTCAGGTTGCGCTTGACCAGATTCGGCAGTTCCAGATCTTCGAACATGAATTCGAGAAACTCTTCCTGCGTGATCTGGAAGACAAACTCATCCATGCCTTCGCCGGAATTGCTCGCCTTGCCCGGCCCCTTGCCGCCACCGCCGCCTTGCGGGCGCGCAATATGCTCACCGGTGGTGAATTCCTTGTTACCGGGATGAACCACGGTCTGCTTGCCGCCACGACCATGGTGCAGCACCGGCTCGTCGATATCCCGACCGGGAATGCTGATTTGCTCGCCATGTTCCATGTCAGTGATGGAACGGCGGCTGACGGCTTCTTCCACCGCCTTTTTGATGTGATCACGATACCTGCGCAGAAACCTCTGTCGGTTTACCGTGCTCTTGTTCTTGCCATTGAGACGTCGGTCGATCACATAGCTCATAGGCCCTCCGGGCAGCTCCGAGTTACAAGCTTCAAGCTGCCAGCTCGAAGCTTAAAGGCGAGCGACGGCATGACAACACCTCAAGCGCGCCTGGGGCTCGCTTGAGGTCTGTAGCCTGCCGCTTGCTGCTGCCGTTACTGCGACTTGCGCACGCGCAGATACCACTCGGAGAGTAGACGTACCTGCTTATCGGTGTAGCCCCGTTCGACCATTCGAGTGACAAAGTCGTTATGTTTCTGCTGATCCTCTTTGCTGGCTTTGGCGTTGAAGCTGATGACCGGCAACAGGTCTTCGGTGTTGGAGAACATTTTCTTCTCGATCACCACCCGCAGTTTTTCATAGCTGAGCCAGGTCGGATTCTTGCCGTTGTTGTTGGCGCGGGCGCGCAGCACGAAGTTGACGATCTCGTTGCGGAAATCCTTCGGATTGCTGATCCCGGCCGGCTTCTCGATCTTCTCCAGTTCCTCGTTCAGCGCAACACGGTTGAGAATCTCGCCAGTCTCCGGATCGCGGTATTCCTGATCCTGAATCCAGAAGTCTGCGTACAGCACGTAGCGATCGAAAATGTTCTGACCGTACTCGCTGTAGGATTCCAGATAAGCCGTCTGGATCTCTTTACCGATGAACTCGATATAACGCGGCGCCAGGTATTCCTTGATAAAGCGCAGATACCGTTCGCGGGTCTCCGCCGGGAATTGCTCCTGCTCGATCTGTTGCTCAAGCACGTACAGCAGATGCACCGGGTTGGCCGCGACTTCATGCGGATCGAAGTTGAAGACCTTGGACAGGATCTTGAACGCAAAACGCGTGGACAGACCGTTCATGCCTTCGTCGACGCCCGCGCTGTCGCGGTACTCCTGAATCGACTTGGCTTTGGGGTCGGTGTCCTTGAGATTCTCGCCGTCATACACGCGCATCTTGGAATAGATGTTGGAGTTTTCCGGCTCTTTGAGACGCGACAGCGTCGTGAACTGAGCGAGCATCTTCAGCGTGTCGGGGGCGCAATGCGCTTTGGCCAGCGAGCTGTTGAACAGCAACTTGTCGTAAATCTTGATCTCGTCACTGACGCGCAGGCAGTACGGCACCTTCACGATGTAGATACGGTCGATGAAGGCTTCGTTGTTCTTGTTGTTGCGGAAGCTGTGCCACTCCGACTCGTTGGAGTGCGCCAGCAAAATACCGGTAAAGGGAATCGCCCCCAGGCCTTCGGTACTGTTGTAGTTGCCTTCCTGCGTGGCGGTCAGCAAAGGGTGCAACACTTTGATGGGCGCCTTGAACATCTCGACGAATTCCATCAACCCCTGGTTCGCCCGGCACAGCGCACCCGAGTAGCTGTAAGCGTCCGCGTCATTCTGCGGATACTCCTCGAGTTTGCGGATGTCGACCTTACCGACCAATGCGGAAATGTCCTGGTTGTTCTCATCGCCCGGTTCGGTTTTCGCAACCGCGATCTGGTTGAGAACAGAAGGGTAGAGTTTCACGACCTTGAACTGACTGATGTCGCCCCCGAACTCAGCCAGCCGCTTGGTCGCCCAAGGCGACATGATGGTGCTCAGATAGCGCCGCGGGATGCCGAAGTCTTCTTCGAGAACCGCCCCGTCTTCGTTTGCATTGAACAAACCGAGTGGCGACTCGAAGACCGGCGAGCCCTTGATGGCGTAAAACGGTACTTTCTCGATCAGTTGTTTGAGTTTTTCAGCCAGCGACGACTTGCCGCCCCCCACCGGGCCGAGCAGATAGAGGATCTGTTTCTTCTCCTCCAGGCCCTGGGCAGCATGACGGAAATACGAAACGATCTGGTCGATGCATTCTTCCATCCCATGGAAGTCTGCGAACGCCGGATAGCGACGTATCACCTTGTTGGAAAAGATACGCGACAGCCTTGAATTGGTGGACGTGTCCACCAGTTCAGGCTCACCAATTGCCAGCAGAAGGCGTTCCGCGGCAGAGGCGTACGCACTGCGATCCTGTTTGCAGAGCTCCAGATACTCCTGCAGCGAGAGCTCTTCCTGACGTGTGGTTTCGAAGCGTTGTTGGAAGTGGCTAAAAATACTCATGACGTCACCTCGCTCGATACGTAGAGCCGGCGGCGGATCGTCAGTCGATGCTGGCAGCAGCTGAGTGTCCAGATGCTATTTACCCCCCAGAACACCATAAAGGTAACTACCGATGACCCACGCGCCGGTGTACCGGCTCTCCCCTGATTACGGATGGCCTGTGGCTAAGGATAGTTGGCTTTCTGAAAGATAAAGGGAGGATGAGCGAGAAGTGGCCTTGACCGTCTGTCACTTGGGGCGCGAACCCGCGTAACACGCGGGATCGACGGTCAGAAAAAAAATTTGGATCAGCCTTGCGCGATCTCGGCCGGGTACGTCGAGCGCCAGAGCTCGAAACCGCCGTCCATGCTGTACACCTCGGAGAAACCCTGGCCTGCCAGGTACGCCGCTGCACTCTGGCTGGAATTGCCGTGGTAGCAGACAACCACGAGCGGCTTGTCCAGATCGGCCTTGGCGATGAAATCGACCAACGAATGATTATCCAGATGCAAGGAGTCAGGAATGTGACTGGATTCGAACGTCTGCGGGTCGCGGACATCGACCAGAACGGCACCTTGTTCGCGCAGGGCGTGGGCCTCTTGCGGAGGAATGCGTTTGAACTCGGTCATCGGGAGCTCCTCAACTAAGCGTTATTGCCTGGCCTGACGGGCCGGGTCTGTGTGATTTCACGCGATGCAGCATTGCCTTCGGCACTGCAATCGCATTGATGGCGCTCCAGCGTATCGAGATTGAGCAGCGTCATCGCGCCGCCCCATACACAGCCGCTGTCGAGCGCATAAACGCCAGGCTCGTCGCAACGACCTTCAAGTGCGGCCCAATGGCCGAAGATGATCTTGAGCGCATTGGTCTTGCGATGTTTATGGCTGAACCACGGTGCGTAGCCTGGCAGCGCCGTTTCCACGCCTTCCTTGCCCTTGAGGTCCAGCTTGCCGTCGCGGTTGCAGAAACGCATGCGCGTGAAGTAGTTGGTGATCACCCGCAGCCGGGTCACCCCACGCAGATCACCGCTCCACTTGGCAGGCTCGTTGCCGTACATGCCGTTGAGGAACAGTTCGAACAGGGCATCGTCGCGTAGCGCCTCTTCGACTTCCTGCGCGTACTTCATGGCCTTCTTCAATGACCATTGCGGCGGGATGCCCGCGTGCACCATCGCCATGTTGCGCTCGGCGTCGTAGTGCATGAGTTTCTGCTGGCGAAGCCACTCCAGCAACTCGTCGCAATCCGGCGCCTGAAGAATCTCGTCCAGTGTATCGGTTTTCTTCAAACGGTCGATCTTGCGCGAGGCGGCCAGCAGATGCAGGTCATGATTGCCCAACACACAGATGACCGACTCCCTGATGTTGTACAGATAGCGCAGCGTTTCCAGAGACTGTGGACCGCGGTTGACCAGGTCGCCGACCAGCCACAAGCGATCCTTGGCCGGGTCGAAACGAACGTGATCAAGCAGGCAGTTGAGCGGTTCCAGACAACCCTGCAAGTCGCCGACAGCGTAATCCGTCATCAGTGAAGGGCGCCGGGAACGGCCAGCCGAAAGGGCGCGATGACTGCGTCGAAGCGTTTACCGTCGTCGGCCAGCATCTGATAGGTGCCTTGCATCGTGCCAACCTTGGTCGTCATCACGGTGCCGCTGCTGTAGGTATGGCTCTGTCCGGGCTGGATCAGCGGTTGCTGGCCCACCACGCCTTCGCCACGCACTTCTTCTACGTGTCCATCGCCGTCGGTGATCACCCAATGACGGGACAGCAGCTTGGCTGCCTGCTCGCCGTTGTTCTGCACGGTAATGGTGTAGGCGAAAGCGAAGCGATTCTGATCGGGCTGCGATTGTTCTGCGAGGAAGCGTGTGACGACGGTGACGTCGACCTGATAACGGGAATCGGACATGCAATAGGCCTTGAAAAGCTATAGCGAAAACGACTGAGAAACGCAGTGGAAAGTTCAGTCTAGGACAAGTCGACGAAGATTGACTGACAGCACTCTGCCGTCGACTTGTTCCAGCAGATTACTCGCTGGCGCCTTTCTCGCTCAGTTTATCTGCCAGGCGTACGAACGCCGCCAGATCCAGCTGTTCCGGACGCAGGCTGCCGTCCACGCCGGACTCGGCGATTTCCTCAGCAGTGAGCAACAGTTTCAGTGTGTTGCGCAGTGTCTTGCGACGCTGGTTGAACGCTTCACGGACAATGCGCTCCAGCACGCGGTGATCCTTGGCCGGGTGCGGCAGTGTTTCGTGAGGCACCAAGCGCACGATCGCCGAATCGACCTTGGGCGGGGGATTGAACGCGCCCGGGCCGACGTTGAACAGATGCTCTACACGGCAGTGGTACTGAACCATGATCGACAGACGACCCCAGTCGCCACCGCCAGGCCCTGCCGCCAGACGCTCGACCACTTCCTTCTGCAACATGAAGTGCATGTCGCGGATCAGGCCTGCGTTCTGCAACAGGTGGAAAATCAGCGGCGTCGAGATGTTGTACGGCAGGTTGCCGACCACGCGCAGCGAGTTTGGCTCGGCACCCAGCGTGTTGAAGTCGAACTTCAGCGCATCACCTTGATGCAGGTTGAAGTTGGGCTTGTCGGCAAACTGGGAATTGAGGATTGGAATCAGATCCTTGTCGAGTTCGACGACATCCAGCCGCGCGCCGCTGTTGAGCAGGCCTTCGGTCAGTGCGCCCTGGCCCGGGCCGATTTCCAGCATGCGGTCTTCGGTCTTGGCCCGAATCGCTCGCAGGATCTTGTCGATGACACCTGCATCGTGCAGGAAGTTTTGCCCGAAACGCTTGCGCGCGCGGTGCTGGTATTGCTCGGTCATGAATGAGTCTCGGCCATCTGGTAGGCGGTGTGCAAAGCGACGCGCAGGCTGCCGGTGTCGATGTTTCCAGTGCCGGCCAGATCCAGCGCAGTACCGTGGTCGACGGACGTGCGAATGATCGGTAGCCCAAGGGTCACGTTGACCGCCGCGCCGAAGCCTTTGTACTTCAGCACTGGCAGTCCCTGGTCGTGATACATCGCCAGCACCGCGTCGCAGTGCTCCAGATATTTGGGGGTAAACAGAGTGTCTGCGGGCAGCGGACCGCGCAGGTCCAGGCCTTCGCCGCGCAAACGCTCCAGGGTAGGTTCGATGATGTCGATTTCTTCTCGGCCCAGATGCCCGCTTTCACCGGCATGAGGATTGAGACCGCAGACCAGAATGCGCGGATGTGCGATGCCGAACTTGTGCACCAGATCGGCATGCAGAATGCGGGTCACTCTTTCCAGCCGGTCGGGCGTGATCGCGTCGGCCACATCGCGCAGGGGCAGGTGAGTGGTCACCAATGCCACGCGCAAGTCACCTGTGGCGAGCATCATCACGACCTGTTCGGTGCGGGTCAGCTCGGCAAGAAATTCGGTATGTCCGGAAAAAGCGATCCCGCCCTCGTTGATCACGCCCTTGTGTACAGGGGCTGTGATCATCGCGGCGAAATCGCCATCCAGGCAGCCTTGCCCGGCACGCGTCAGCGTTTGCAGGACAAACGCCGCATTCGCCGGGTCCAGTTGCCCGGTCACGACCGGTGCCGCCAGAGGCGTGTCCCACACGTACAGACTGCCAGCTGGCGCGGGTGCGTCAGGAAACGAGCCTTCGGTCACGGCCAGCAGATCGACGGCCACACCCAGTTGCGCGGCCCGCTCCAGGAGCAGGTCACGGCTGGTAATAGCAATCAGGGGGTGGGGCTGAGGCTGCGTGGCGAGCAGCAGGCAAAGGTCAGGACCAATGCCGGCCGGCTCGCCGGGTGTCACTGCGAAACGCTTGGGCTTCACTGAGCAGCCTGGGCAGCGCCGGGAAGCTTGATTTCAACGTAGGCTTCGTCACGGATCTGACGCAGCCAGGTTTGCAGCTCTTCGTCGTACTTGCGGTTGCGCAGCACATTCAGGGCCTGCTGATCGCGAGCCTGACTGGTGGCGTCCGTGGCGCGACGGCCCAGGACTTCCAGCACGTGCCAGCCGTAAGCGGTCTTGAAAGGCTTGGACAATGTGCCCTGCGGCGTCTCGTTCATGACCTCGCGGAACTCGGGCACCAGCGAACCGGGATCGACCCAGTTCAGGTCGCCACCGTTGAGTGCCGAACCCGGATCTTCCGAGAAGCTCTTGGCCAGCTCGCTGAAATCTTCGCCGTTCTCGATACGGTCGTAGATTTTTTCCGCGAGACGACGGGTTTCAGCTTCGCTACGAATCTCGCTCGGCTTGATCAGAATGTGACGAACATGAACTTCATCGCGCATCTGAGCCTGACCCTGGCC
>JARDZH010000097.1 GCA_029240955.1 Pseudomonas sp.
ACCCCGCGCGCTGGTCGACCGGCAAGTGCGTACTGTGGTGGCGATCGGTGGTGCTGCCTTGTTGGTGCTGATGCTGTTGCTCAGTCTGGTGATGCAGCGTCGTCGTCACTATCTGGACCGCATTGCTTTTGAAGCAAAGGCCCGGCGTGAACTGGAAATGCGCGTGGTGGAGCGCACCAGCGACCTGGAAGGCCTCAACAGCCGGTTGCGTCAGGAAGTTCTGGAGCGCGAGCAGGCGCAGCAAGAGCTGGTACGCGCGCAAGACGAACTGGTTCAGGCCGGCAAGCTGTCTGCGCTGGGCACTATGTCCGCCAGCATCAGCCATGAACTCAACCAGCCGCTTGCCGCGATTCGCAGCTATGCGGAAAACGCGGGGGTTCTGCTCGACCATCAGCGCATCGAAGACGCGCGGGGCAACCTCAAGCTGATCAGTGAACTGACCGGGCGCATGGCGTCGATCATCGCTCACTTGCGCGCCTTTGCCCGGCGCGACCGGCACGCGCCGGAAAGCGTGGCGCTGCAACCGGCGCTCGATGACACACTGGCGCTGCTCGCCAAACGTCGGCGCGCCATGGAAGTGGAGCTGATTCGCGACCTGCCCGACGCTACGCTGTGGGTGCAGGCCGGCGAAACCCGCCTGCGTCAGGTGCTGGGCAATCTGCTCGCGAACGCGCTGGATGCTTTGACCGAGAAAGGCCCGCCGCGCCGGTTGTGGATAAGTGCCGAGCAGACCAGCGAAGGCGTCAATCTCTACATTCGCGACAACGGCCCCGGCTTCACCCAGGAAGCGCTGGCGCGTGCGCGAGAACCCTTCTTCACCACCAAGACCCGCACTCAAGGGCTGGGGCTGGGGCTGGCGATCTGCGACACGCTGATGCGCGCGCTGGACGGTGAACTGTTGTTCGCCAACCACGCCAGCGGTGGCGCGCTGCTGACCTTGCGCCTGCGCGCCGGCGCGTCCGGGGCCAACCTTCAACCGCCAGAGGATCTCTCCGCATGAGTCTGGACACCGCCATCGACAGCCAGGTACAGGTCGTGCTGATCGACGACGATTCACACCTGCGCCAGGCCTTGAGCCAGACGCTGGACCTTGCCGGTCTCAAAGTCATGACCCTGGCCGAAGCCACGGGGCTTGCCGGCCGTATCGGTCGCGACTGGCCGGGCGTTGTCGTCAGCGATATCCGCATGCCGGGCATGGACGGTCTTGAGTTGCTGAGCCATCTGCACGGTCAGGACCCGGAGCTGCCGGTGCTGTTGATCACCGGCCATGGCGACGTTCCACTGGCTGTGCAGGCGATGCGCGCCGGGGCGTATGACTTTCTGGAAAAACCTTTCGCCAGCGATGCGCTGCTCGACAGCGTGCGCCGCGCGCTGGCGTTGCGCCGTCTGGTGCTGGACAACCGCAGCCTGCGCCTGGCACTGAGCGACCGTCAGCAATTGAGCACGCGTCTGGTGGGTCACTCGCAGCCGATGCTGCGCCTGCGTGAGCAGATCGGCGCATTGGCCGGAACCCGCGCCGATGTGCTGATCCTGGGCGAAACCGGCGCCGGCAAGGAAGTGGTCGCCCGTGCGCTGCATGATCTGTCGAACCGTCGTAACGGTCCGTTCGTGGCGATCAACGCCGGCGCGCTGGCCGAGTCGGTGGTCGAAAGCGAGCTGTTCGGTCATGAACCGGGCGCGTTCACCGGCGCGCAGAAGCGACGGATCGGCAAGTTCGAATTCGCCAATGGCGGCACGCTGTTTCTCGACGAGATCGAGAGCATGAGCATGGATGTGCAGGTCAAGCTGCTGCGCCTGCTGCAAGAGCGGGTCGTTGAGCGGATGGGCAGCAATCAGCAAATTCCGCTGGATATCCGCATCATCGCCGCCACCAAAGAGGACCTGCGCCAGGCCGCCGATCAGGGCCGCTTCCGTGCGGACCTGTATTACCGCCTCAATGTGGCCTCGCTGCGCATTCCGCCGCTGCGGGAGCGAGGCGACGACGCGCTGATGCTGTTCGAGCACTACGCCGACGCGGCCAGCACGCGCCACGGCATTCCCAAACGCGAGCTCAAGCCTGGGCAGCGCGCGCTGTTGTTGCGCCATAACTGGCCGGGCAATGTGCGCGAGCTGCAAAACGCGGCCGAGCGTTTCGCGCTGGGGTTGGAACTTGAACTCGAAGGCAGCGAAGCGCCAGAACCCGCGCTCGGCAGCGGCGGGCTGAGCGAACAGGTGGAAAGCTTCGAACGTGCGTTGATCGCCGCCGAGCTGGCACGCCCGCACAGCTCGGTGCGCAGCCTCGCTGAAGCCTTGGGTCTGCCGCGCAAGACGCTGCACGACAAACTGCGCAAACACGGGCTGAGTTTTGGTGACAGTAATGGAGCTGCCGATGAGCAGGAATGAATCGTCAGCGGCGCAGGAACTGGAAGCGGTGTTGCATCGGGATATTCCGTTGACCCGGGAAATGGGTATCCGCGTTATCGACTGGCAACAACATCGCTTGCGTCTGCATTTGCCGCTCGCGCCCAACGTCAATCACAAGAGCACGCTGTTTGGCGGCAGTCTGTATTGCGGCGCGGTGTTGGCGGGTTGGGGTTGGCTGCATCTGCGCTTGCGCGAAGCGGGCATCGAAGATGGGCACATCGTGATTCAGGACGGCCAGATCAGCTATCCCCTGCCGGTGCGTAACGATGCCATCGCGCTGTGCGATGCGCCGGATGAGGCTCAGTGGGACAAGTTTGTCGCCACCTACCAACGCCGAGGCCGCGCCCGCCTTGTTCTGCCTACGCGGATCACCGCGCAGGACAGCGATGAGGATGCAGTGCGGTTTATCGGGCAGTTTGTGTTGCACCGGTAATTTCGGCGAACGCGGTCTGTGGGAGGGAGCGCCAGCTCGCGACAGCGGTATTAACTGTTCACCGGCCTCATCGCGAGCTTCGCTCCCTCCCACAGGATTGTGCCAGTGACGACCTCGATACGCGGCGTTGTCCAGTTGCTGCCGCTGCGCGGCAGATCGCCAGCAAGCTGGCTCCTACAGGAATCCAGGCGCGCCCGATGTGTAGGAGCCAGCTTGCTGTGGGCGGCAATCCGACGATGAACGATGACGCGGTTCCCGCGGCCTGGGCGAATTAACCTTGCGCCAGCTCCAGCAGCTTCTCGCGCCATGGCGCTTTGGCGGGGAGTGCCAGGAAGAATGGATTGAGCAGCGACTCGCGCGGCGGGTAGCTGAACGGTTGACCGTCGAGCTGCAGGACCGCGCCGCCGGCGCCTTCCAGCACGCCTTGCGCTGCGGCGGTGTCCCACTGCGACGTCGGCGCCAGCCTTGGATAGCAATCGGCGGCGCCTTCGGCGAGCAGGCAGAATTTCAAGGAGCTGCCGATATTCGTCATTTCCAACGGCCCTAACCCGGCGGCAGACAAACCACTGAGCAAGTGTTCCTGCTCAGGGCTGGAATGCCGGCGGCTGGCGACAACGGTGAATGCCTGACCTTCGCCCGGCTGATTACGCACGGTAATGGGCGAATGCTGTTGTCCGTCGTCGCTGCGCCACGCCCCCAGCCCGGCACCGCCGAAATAGCAGCGGTTATCGGTAGGCGTGCACACCACCCCGAACACCACCCGCCCACGCTCGATCAGCGCGACGTTGACGGTAAACTCCTCGCTGCCGGAAATGAACTCCTTGGTCCCGTCCAACGGATCCACCAGCCACCAGCGTTCCCAGCGAGCGCGCTCGGCGAAGGAAATATCCGCGTCTTCTTCGGACAGCACATGAATGGTCGGGTCCAGCTCCACCAGGCCTTCGGCAAGCACCTGATGGGCCGCCAGATCAGCAGCGGTCACTGGCGAGTTGTCGGCCTTGGAGGTGACTTCCACATTGGCGCGCCAGAACGGCAGGGTCATTTCTCCAGCCAGACGCGCCAGTTCAATCACCGGGCCAAGCAGTGGATGCGGAAGGTTATCGAACGATTGGCTCATGGCTGGAACAGTCCACGTTGGGTCAACAGATCGCGAGTCAGGTACAGCGCTGCCAGCGCCCGACCCTCGGTAAACTGGGTGTTCTGCGCCAGCCCGCTCAGCTCGCGCAGGTTGATACGGTCGACGCGGATCGGCTCGGGCTCGTCGCCTTCAAGGCGTTCCTCGTACAGATCGGTCGCCAGCACCACCTGAATCTTCTGGTTCATGTAGCCGGGCGACAGCGACAGTTCGGTCAGGTGTTCCAGCACGCGGGCACCGTAACCGGCTTCTTCCTTGAGCTCGCGGTTGGCGGCAGCGAGCACATCTTCGCCGGGCTCGACCAGACCCTTGGGCAAGGACAATTCATAGGCGTCGGTGCCGCCGCAATATTCTTCGATCAATATGGCGTTTTCAGCGTCGAGCATCGCAACGATCATCACCGCGCCATAGCCCGAACCGCCGCCAGCCAGCCGCTCGTAAGTACGCTCGACACCGTTGGAGAAACGCAGCTGCAGCTGTTCGACGCGGAACAGCCGGCTACTGGCAACAATCTCGCGGGCGAGGACGGTAGGTTTCTGGCGCATGACAGGCTCCTTTGCATGGACGGGTTACTATACCGTGGCTTTTCCGATTGTCTGTGTCGGATATGCTTACTCAGTCACTCACCCGTTACGAGGCCAGAATGCTTCCCACGCCCTGGAACGACATCGACACCGTCCTGCTGGACATGGACGGCACGCTGCTCGATCTGCATTTCGACGAACATTTCTGGATGCAGCACCTGCCGCAGCGCTACGCCGAACTGCACGGCATCAGCTTTGCCATGGCATGGCTCGAAATCAAGCCGCTGTTCGAGAACAACGCCGGCACGCTCAACTGGTATTGCCTGGATTTCTGGAGCTCGGAGCTCAAGCTATCGATTCGTGATCTCAAGCTCGAAATTGCCGATCTGATCGCGCTGCGTCCGGATGCCGAGACCTTTCTGGCTGCGATCAAGCAAGCCGGCAAGCGCGTGATCATGATCACCAATGCACACCGTGATTCGCTGAGTCTGAAGATGGAGCGGATTGAGCTGTCGCCGTATTTCGAGCGTTTGATCAGTTCACACGATTACGGTTTCCCGAAGGAAAACCAGCAGTTCTGGGACGCCTTGCGCGCCGACACCGATTTCGACCCGGCCCGCAGCCTGTTCATCGACGACACCTTGCCGGTGTTGCGCAGCGCCCGAACGTTCGGCGTCGCCCACCTGCTCGCCGTCAGCCAGCCCAATAGTCAGAAAGGGCCGAAGGACACCGAGGAATTTGCGGCGGTCGAGGATTATCGGGAGTTGATCAAGGGTTTGTAACGGTAACGGTACTGTGGGAGCGCGCTTGCCCGCGACGGGGAATTTCCAGCTACACATCTCTGCCGCCTGACACATAGCTGTCGCGGGCAAGGCGGAGCGCCGCTCCGGGCGCTCCTACAGTGTTCCCGCTTACTCAGGAATACGCAGCGTCTGACCTGGGTAGATCTTGTTCACGTCTTTGAGCATTGGCTTGTTGGCTTCGAAAATCTTCTGGTATTTGTTCGGGTCGCCATAAACACGTTGGGAGATGGCGCTGAGGGTGTCGCCTTTCTGCACAGTCACGAACTTGGCTTCAGCAGTGGCCGGTGCGCTGGCAGCGATGGTCATCTGGTCGTCGACTTTCTCGACGCCTTTGATGTTGCCCAGGGTCAGCAGGATTTTTTCTTTCTCTTCCTGGCTGGCGACTTCACCGGTTACGGTAACAGTGCCGTCGTCGACCTTGGCCTGAACGTTGGGGTTACCGAGCCCTACTTCGGAAATATGCTTCTTCAGGACTTCATCGGCGTTGGCATTGCCCGGCGTCAGCGCGTCGAGGATGCTTTCCCCTGCTTCTTTCAGGAAACTGAACACACTCATTACTCGTCCTCCTATAGATGGTATTTTCCGTGCCTGCCGCAACAACCTTAGTCTTTGGGGCAGACGAGCTTTGGACTTCCGACCAGCGTTGTCCGTTCAGCCTTTTTGCTCAGGGCGTAGAATCAGCGGCTTGCATCGCACCTTCGGAGTGAAGATGGACATCAAACAACTGAAATTTCTGATCGCCCTCGACGAAACCCGGCACTTCGGCCAGGCGGCTGCTCGCTGCAATATCACCCAGCCCACGCTGTCCATGCGCTTGCGCAATCTGGAAGAAGAACTCGGCCTGGCACTGGTCAATCGCGGTCAGCGCTTCGAAGGTTTCACCGCACCGGGCGAACGCGTATTGGCCTGGGCGCGCACCGTGCTCGCGGCCTACGACGGGTTGCAGGCGGAAGCCGCGGCGTGTCGCGGTCATCTGGTCGGTACGCTGCGTCTGGGCGTGGTGCCGTTGTCGAGCTTCGACCCATTGTTGCTGCTCAAGCCTTTGCACCGTCTGCATCCCAACTTGCGCTTCGAGTTGTCCTCGCTCAGCTCCGAACAGGTGCTCGAACAGCTCGCCAGCAACCGGATCGACTTAGGCGTGTCTTTTCTGGAGCGGCTGGACAGCGAACGTTTCGACTCACTGGCGCTCAGCGAAACCAACATGGGTCTGCTGTACGACCACCGCTACTTCAGCTTTGGCGAGCAGCCTCTGACATGGGCCGAGCTGATCGAATTGCCGCTGGGCATGCTGACCAGCGGGATGCATTTCAGGCAGTCCATCGATCACAACTTTCACAGCCGCGGCCTGCAGCCCGAGCCGGTGCTGCAGACCGACGCCGTTCATCAGATGCTGCAAGCGGTGCATGGCGGTTTCTGCTGCGCGATCATGCCGCTCGACGGCGGGCTGGAAACGCTGACCGAACATTTGCGCCTTCATCCAATCGCAGATGCCCGAACTCTGGCCCCGCTCGGCTTGATCATGCGTCGCAGTGCGCCGCGTTCGGCGCTGGCCGAAGCCTGCTTTGCGCTCCTGGCAGAAATGCCGCGCTGAAACATTGATCGACGTCATCTATCGGCGCATCAGAACTAGCGATTAGACGGTATC
>JARDZH010000098.1 GCA_029240955.1 Pseudomonas sp.
AATGGCGAGGTGCTGCCGGCCGCGCAGCAGGATGCGATTGCTCACGCGGGTTTGTTGGTCATGAACAAGTCGGAAGGTCTGGATGATCAGATCCGTTTGGAGATCACTCGGCGTCTGCCGGGCCATCCTTTGGTATGGACCAGTCACGGTCAACTCTTGCTGAGCCAACTTCCCGGTTTCGCGCTTCAGACTGTTGTGGATAAATCAGCTGTGGATAAGTTGCTTGTGCCTGAGAGCGCAAGCGTATTGCCCTCAGTCTGGGCGTCGGCGGACCAACCGCTGTGCTTCAGCCAGTCTGCGACAGAGGGCTGGAGTGTCGGCTGGCGCTGGCACCCGTCGCAGCGTTTCGACTTACAGCGTTTGAAGGCATGGCTTGGAAACGAGGACTGGCTGCGCGCCAAGATGGTGATTCATGGGGAGGCCGGCTGGTTTTCAGCCAACCTGGTCACACGCGGTGAGATCGAGTGGCGCACTAGCGAATGGCGTCAGGACTCGCGACTGGAGTTGATCTTCAAAGCGTCCCAGAACGTTGGAGCGTTGCAGGAGCGATTTACCGCCTGTCGGCTCTGACGATTAGTGTTTCCACTTCTGGTGCGACTGGCGCCATTCATTCATCTGAATGATTTCCGCGCTGGGTGGCGGCGTTTTGATCTCGAAAGGATAGGGTGCCAGTTCAATCTGCGCCGTATGCGCGCCGAACATGGTGATAGTGCCCGGATGGCGCTGCTCGCCAGTAACCGTGAACTCGAAGTTGTAGATACGCGCCAGCCGCTTCCGGCCTTGGGAATCGCGCATGAACGTCAGGCGGCGCAAGGCAACGTTGCCGTCCAGCAGTTCAAGATCGAGCCGTGCGCAGTGTTGTTTGACCCGCTCCAGGGCTCTCTCGCGCAGGCCATGCGCATGCCACAGCCAGGCTCCGGCCGTCGCGAACAGCATCAACACGAAAATGTTTCCCAGGGTCAGCATGTCAGGTTGCTCCAACAAAGGAGCCACCAGCTTAACTGCCCGGAGTGATTTCCAGCCATACTGCGCGCCTTATATTTCTTATTACTGCATTTGCATCGTGTTCAGGATCTACCTATGAAACGTACCCCTCACTTGCTCGCCATCCAGTCCCATGTGGTGTTCGGCCACGCTGGCAACAGTGCAGCGGTGTTCCCGGTGCAGCGTATCGGGGTCAATGTCTGGCCGCTCAATACGGTCCAGTTCTCCAATCACACGCAGTACAAGCACTGGACCGGCGAAGTCCTGGCCCCGCAGCAGATCCCGGCATTGATCGATGGCATTGCGGCGATCGGTGAGCTGGGCAACTGTGATGCCGTGTTGTCCGGCTACCTTGGCAGCGCGGCGCAGGGCAGGGCGATACTCACCGGTGTGGCGCGGATCAAGGCGGCCAATCCTGGCGCGCTGTACCTGTGCGATCCGGTCATGGGGCACCCAGAAAAGGGCTGCATCGTACCGGCCGAAGTCAGCGATTTTCTGCTGGAAGAAGCCGCGGCCGTGGCGGACTTCCTCTGCCCTAATCAGCTGGAGCTGGACAGTTTTTCCGGGCGCAAACCCGAGTCGCTGCTCGACTGCCTGGCGATGGCTCGCGCGTTGCTGAGCCGCGGCCCCAAGGCTGTCGTGGTCAAGCACCTGGACTATCCGGGTAAAGCGGCCGATGGTTTTGAGATGCTGCTGGTGACCGCCGATGCCAGTTGGCATCTGCGCCGTCCCTTGCTGGCGTTTCCGCGCCAGCCCGTCGGCGTGGGCGATCTGACGTCCGGGCTGTTCCTCGGACGCGTGCTGCTTGGCGATGATCTGGTCGCAGCGTTCGAATACACCGCAGCGGCGGTGCATGAGGTGTTGCTGGAAACCCAGGCCTGCGGCAGCTATGAGCTGGAGTTGGTGCGCGCTCAGGACCGCATTGCGCACCCGCGTGTGAAGTTCGAGGCAGTACGCCTGTAACGTCCAGAGTTACGGTGTTTGCGCCCGTTGAGCCGGGCGCTGACGCACAGAGCGCTTAAAGCGCCTCTTCCTTGATCTCCTGATAACGCTTTTCCAGTTCCTGACGGATCTGGCGGCGTTGCTGCGCCTGAATGTACCGACGCTTGCCATCGGCCGTTTCCGGCTCCAGCGGCGGCACGCTGGCGGGCTTGCGATTGTCGTCCACGGCAACCATTGTGAAGAAGCAGCTATTGGTGTGACGCACTGAGCGTTCACGGATGTTTTCGGTGACGACCTTGATGCCGACTTCCATCGAGGTATTACCGGTGTAGTTCACCGATGCCAGAAATGTCACCAGCTCGCCGACATGCACAGGTTCCCGAAAGATCACCTGGTCCACCGAGAGTGTCACCACGTAGCGGCCGGCATAACGGCTGGCGCAGGCGTACGCAACTTCATCCAGATACTTGAGCAACGTCCCGCCATGCACATTGCCAGAGAAGTTGGCCATGTCCGGGGTCATCAATACAGTCATCGACAGCTGGGCGTTTCCGGGTTCCATAGCGCACTCGCACGGTCAAGGTGGTTAACGGCGCCTCAGGCTGGCGCTCATATGGGTTCGTATTGTAACGGCTGTTATCGGGACGCTGGCGACTTGATGGCCGTCACGTACGCTCCCTCGATCTGTTTCCATATATTGCACCGCCATTTTGACAGACAGCGCGGTGTTACCCTGCGAAAACCCGTGGATCGGGTTTTTTCCTACATGTTTGTCAGACCTCGCGCGCCGGCTGACTTGGCGTTTTCCGCTGTCAGTGGGGCAGGAAAAGTTATCGTCATCACCAAAGGAGCCGTACATCGTGCATGCCATCAATTTCATTCAGGACCTGGCAGTGATCATGCTGGTGGCAGGCGTGGTGACCATTCTTTTCCATCGACTCAAGCAACCCGTGGTACTTGGCTACATCGTCGCCGGTTTCATCATCGGCCCTCACACGCCCCCGGTGGGCCTGATCCATGACGAAGACACCATCAAGACGCTCGCCGAACTCGGTGTGATCTTTCTCATGTTCTGCCTGGGGCTTGAGTTCAGCCTGCGCAAGCTGTTCAAGGTGGGCGCTACCGCTTTTATTGCGGCGTTCCTCGAAATTGCGCTGATGATATGGATCGGCTACGAAATCGGCCAGTTCTTCGGCTGGAAAACCATGGATTCGCTATTCCTTGGGGCGATCCTGGCAATTTCGTCGACGACCATCATCGTCAAGGCACTCAACGATCTCAAAATGAAGAACGAGCGCTTTGCCCAGCTGATCTTCGGCGTGCTGATCGTTGAAGACATTCTGGGCATCGGCATTATCGCCCTGCTGTCGGGCATTGCGGTCAGCGGCACGGTCAGCTCGGGGGAAGTCTTCTCCACAGTCGGAAAGCTCTCGCTGTTCATGATCGTCGCGCTGGTGATCGGCATTCTGCTGGTACCGCGTTTGCTGGCCTATGTCGCGCGCTTCGAGAGCAACGAGATGCTCCTGGTGACCGTGCTGGGCCTGTGCTTCGGTTTCTGCCTGCTGGTTGTGAAGCTCGAATACAGCATGGTGCTGGGCGCGTTCCTGATCGGCGCGATCATGGCCGAGTCTCGTCAGCTGGTGAAGATCGAGCGACTGGTCGAGCCGATTCGCGACATGTTCAGCGCCATCTTCTTCGTGGCGATCGGGCTGATGATCGACCCGGGAATCCTGCTGGAATACGCTTGGCCGATCGCGGTGATTACGGTGGCCGTGGTGCTGGGCAAGATGCTGTCCTGCGGGCTCGGCGCGTTCATCGCGGGTAATGACGGCCGCACTTCACTGCGCGTCGGCATGGGGCTTTCGCAGATTGGCGAATTTTCCTTCATCATCGCTGCGTTGGGGATGACGCTGCAGGTCACCAGCGACTTCCTGTATCCCGTGGCCGTTGCGGTATCGGCGATCACGACGTTGCTGACGCCCTATCTCATTCGTGGGGCCGATCCGTTGTCTCACAAGCTCGCAGGCGTCATGCCGCAGCGGCTGGCGCGGGTGTTCGGCATGTATGGCGAATGGCTGCGCAGCATCCAGCCGCACGGGCAGGGCGCGGTGCTGGCGTCGATGATCCGCCGCATCCTGCTGCAGGTCGGCGTGAACCTGGCGCTGGTCATGGCAATCTTCTTTTGCGGAAGCTACTTCGCCGAGCGCATTGGCACGTACCTGAGCGACTGGGTAGCGGATGTCGGCACGCAGAAGGCGTGGATCTGCGGCGCAGCGGTGGTGTTGTCACTGCCGTTTCTGATTGCGGCCTACCGCAAGCTCAAGGCGCTTTCGATGCTGCTGGCGGAAATGGGCGTCAAACCCGAAATGGCCGGGCGCCATACGGTTCGCGTGCGCAAGATCGTCGCGGAAGTGATTCCGCTGCTGTCGCTGCTGGTGATCTTCGTCATGCTGGCGGCCCTGTCAGCCAGTATTGTGCCGACAAGGGAGTCGTTGATAGTGATTCTGGTGGTAGCGGCGCTGATGGCCGCTCTGCTGTGGCGCTGGTTCATCCGCGTGCATACGCGGATGCAGATCGCATTGCTGGATACGCTGGGCAACAACAGCGAATCGTCCGGGCATTGAGCCCGGCGTTATCTACGAGCCAGCGCGGGATGACTCAGCTTTCCAGCCAGACATCCCGTGCCCAGTGCCACACCGATTCCCAGTTCTCTTCGGTAACCAGTTCTTCTTCGCCGGACCACAGCACCACCGTGCCGTCTTCCTCGACGCAGTAGTAGTCTTCACCGTCCTGGCAGATCGGAATCAGCTCGCGGGGCACGCCGTCGTCCCACGCTTCGGCGGCGACATCCGGCAGGTAGGTATGCGATTGAGGGTCGGTCACGGTGACCGGCTCCAGGCTGCCGTAAACCACATCGCTGACGGTCAGCAGAAATTCTTTGAAGACAAACGGAATGTTGATGAACAGCTGTTCTTCGATTTCGACAAGCAGGTCTTCGTCTGGCAGTTCGAGAGGAACCGGGACCTTTTCGTTTGCTTCACGCAGTTGTTCGATGACTTCTTCCACGACACGAATCCTCTTACTTGATGGCGCGGGTTATACAGTAGCGTAAAGGCTTTCTCAAAATAACTATCCGTTCGGACAGAACGAAAAACCCCGGACTAGTCCGGGGTTCTGAACGCGAGAACGGGTTCTGGTTCAACCGTTCTGGCGAATTCCTGCGACCAGCCAAGGCTGGTTTTCGCCCGGAGCGCGTTCCATGTTCCAGCTTTCGCTGAAGATCTCGCCCTGATCGAAGCGCGAGGTCTTGGAAACGCCGGAGAAGGTCAGCGTCGCGATGGTCTTGTCAGCGCGATCATCCACGCCTTCAAGCTGCACGTTGAGGTTGTCGATGTAAGTGGACTGGAAGCCTTCACCCAGATCAGCGCGTTCCTTCTTGAGGAACTGCAGCATCTGCGGCGTGACGAACTCGGCGATCTTGTCCATTTCGTTGGCGTCCCAGTGCTGCTGCAACGACTGGAAGTGGTTGCGGGCGGCTTCCAGGAAGCGCTCTTCATTGAACCAGGCTGGCGCATTGATAACCGGCGCTGCTTGCGCCGCCGAAGCACCGCCGAAGATCGAGTTCTGAGCCGGCTGGCTGGTTTCACGCTGATAAGGGGCACCAGCACCGGCCATCTTCGGCTGTTGCTGCTGACGGCGGCGAGCGATGAACCGGAAGATCAGGAAGGCGATCAAGCCCATGATCAGGAAGTCGAACAGCTGCAAGCCGTTGAAACCGTCGCCCATGAACATTGCGGCGAGCAGGCCACCGGCAGCGATACCGGCCAATGGGCCCAACCAGCGCGAAGCACCGCTGGCAGCAGGCGTCGGACGTGCGGCGGCGTTAGGCGCTGCGGCAGGAGAGGCAGGTGCGGTCTGACGCGCCTGATGCGTCGGTGCGGAGCCCATGCTCTTGCCACCACCAAAGCGCGCGGCGTTGACATCCAGACTCATGGTGAGCCCGATGCACAGCGCCAGAGCCATGCTTAGAAAACGTTGCATAAGGGGATTCCCGTTTTATGAATTGCACGCCCGCCATGTTGCACACTGAGCAGGCGCATAGCTAGCAGCTTAATGTTTCGGACTTTTGCACGAATGACGTAGGAAACATCAGCGCAACGTGTAGGAGCGCGCTTGCCCGCGACAGTTTCGGCAGTTTGCCGCCGTCGTCGCGGGCAGTCAGCCTTACAACGCCACCAGCTTCGCATACCCCATCATCAGCCACTTGCTGCCTTCGGCGAAGTTGACCTGAACCCGTGCTTGCGCCCCGGCACCTTCGAAATTGAGGATCGTGCCCTCACCGAATACCGAATGCTGAACGCGCTGGCCCAGCTTGAACTCGGTTTCGGGAATCCCGGTGCCGCTGAACAGGCTGCTGTTGCTGACTTTCTGCGTACCGCCAAAAGGACGACTCACGCTATTGGACAGGCGCACTTCCTGAATCAGGGCCGGCGGAATCTCGCGCACGAAGCGGGAAACCTTGTTGTAGGTCTCGCTGCCGTACAAGCGACGGGTTTCGGCGTAGGTCATGACCAGCTGCTGCATGGCGCGGGTAATGCCCACATACGCCAGGCGCCGCTCTTCTTCCAGACGTCCGGGTTCTTCCAGGCTCATCTTGTGCGGGAACAGGCCTTCTTCCATACCCACCAGGAACACGTGCGGGAACTCAAGGCCCTTGGCACTGTGCAGCGTCATCAGCTGGATGCTGTCTTCGTGCTCTTCGGCCTGGGTGTCGCCAGCTTCCAGTGACGCGTGACCGAGGAAGGCGGCCAGTGGCGTCAGCTCCTCGTCGTTGTCAGTATTCTCGAAGTTGCGCGCAGCGCTGACCAGTTCTTCAAGGTTTTCTACCCGGGCCTGACCTTTCTCACCCTTTTCCTGCTGGTGGTAGTCGATCAGTCCGGACTGTTCGATGACGGTCTGGGTCATGAGATGC
>JARDZH010000099.1 GCA_029240955.1 Pseudomonas sp.
ACTGATGGTGCGAATCGCCGGGAAATACCATTTCAGGTCGTAGGCCAGTTTCGCCTGAGCAACCATTTCGTCGCGGTTGAACGAGCGGCTGACGTAGTACCACTCGCGGCGTCCGTCGACGATCTCACCGCGGTTGTGGAATTCCAGCGCCCGGCGCACGCCCGGCGTGTTGCGGACTTTGTTCATCAGCGCGGTGCTGATCGCCAGCGGCTTGTTGTTGAGCGAGTAGGACGCTTTGGTCCGGTCCGCCGCCAGGAAGCCGTAGAAGTCGCGCTCTTTGGCGACGTCCTTGTACAGCGCAGGGATCAGCGGGTTGCCAGGCTGGGCCAGCTCCAGTGCGCGGGCTTCCCAGTATTTCCAGCGGTTGGTGGTGGCCAGATCCGTCGGCAGACGGCGCGCCAGTTCATACGCGTCCTGCCAGCGGCCCAGACGCAGCAACAGACGCAGGCGCCACTCGGTCACCGTGTTGTCACGCAGTTCCGGATCGTATTTCGTCATGACCTCCAGCGCGCGACTGTCGTAGCGGCGTGCAAGGGTCAGACCGATTTCCTTGGCGATCTCCACCTGCTCCTCACGCGAGAAGCGCATGGTCGCGGCGTAACCATCGAGCATCGACAGCGCTTTCTGCGGGTCCTGACGGGCCAGACGCCGCAGGCCGAGGCCGACCACGTCCGACATGGCCTCGTCTACCGGCGCGAACAACCCGGGGTTGTTGACCATTTCCGGCTTCTGCGCCACGGCCAGCAGCAGTTTGCCTTGCGGCGCCAGCGAATTGAGGCTGTTGACCAGCGTGTTGGCGAGGCCGAAGTTGCGCGCCTGCGCTGCGAGCTTGGCGCGCTGCCAGCGCTTTTCTTCGGTCAACTGACCGGCCGCGGCCCACTGGGCAAAGAAGGTGTCGCAGGAGGCGGGCAGCGTCTTGCCGGTCATCCACAACTTCTCGGCGTTGGCGTAGCCCTCGGCGCGCTTGTTGCTCTGCAGCAGATACTGGCCGTGCAGGCAGTCCAGTTCGACGAAATTCATCTTGGGATCGTAATAGCGTTCGAAGGTCTGCCAGTCCCCCCGTTCGGCCAGCCAGCGCAACCAGCGCAGTTTCATCCAGTTGGCTTGCGGCAGGTCGCCGTGCGCGGCGAGAAAGCGTTCGATCTCGGCATTGCTGGCCGTTTTCAGACGCGCGGTCAGCTCTTCATATTCCAGATACGGTTCCAGCGGGTAATCCGCCAGCGCCGCGCTGTACATCCGATACGGCCCGGTGTCGCCCTTGGCCAGGGCGCGCTTGGCTTCGTCGTAATACTGGCGCTGTTGAGTGATGTCGACCGCATGGGCGTACTGGACGGCGGAAGCGGAGAGGAGCAGGCAGGAAACAATGCTGAACAAACGACTGCGCATGAGACTTCCGGGCAGATGGGTCGTGAAAAGTGTCGCTAGCTTAGCCTTTTGCCAGCTTGAGGTGAAAGCACTGGCGATGGTCGGGACTCATGCGGAAATAATTGATCGGTATATAGAGACAGATCGCACCCTCGAGCCGGGTACGAATGCCGACATCTGACGGCTATCTCAGGTAGAATGCGCGCCCGGTTTTTGGAGAAGCTCATGACCCTGCTCAAATTCAGCGATGTGTCCCTTGCGTTCGGCGCCATGCCGTTGTTGGACAAGGTGTCCTGGCAGATCGCCCGTGGCGAGCGGGTGTGCATCATCGGCCGCAACGGCACTGGCAAATCCAGCATGTTGAAGCTGGTCAAAGGCGTTCAGAAGCCCGACGACGGCGCCGTATGGCGCGCGCCGGGCCTCAAGATCGGCGAATTGCCTCAGGAATTGCCGGTAGCCGACGGACGGAGCGTGTTCGACGTGGTCGCCGAAGGCCTGGATGGCGTCGGTGCTCTGCTGGCCGAATATCACCATCTGGCGCAGAACTGCGTCACCGAAGAAGACCTCAACAAACTGATGCACGTGCAGCAGGATCTCGAAGCCCGAGACGGCTGGCGTTTGCAGCAGTTGGTCGAGAGCACCCTGAGCCGCCTGCAACTGCCGGCCGACAAGACCCTCGCCGAGCTGTCCGGCGGCTGGCGTCGTCGCGTGCTGCTGGCGCAGGCGCTGGTCTCCGAACCTGATCTGCTGCTGCTCGACGAACCGACCAACCACCTGGATATCGGTGCCATTGCCTGGCTCGAAGAAGCGCTGAAAGACTTCCAGGGCGCCGTGCTGTTCATCACGCACGACCGGGCTTTCCTGCAGAACCTTGCGACCCGCATCCTGGAGCTCGACCGCGGCGGTCTGATCGACTGGAACGGCGACTACGCGAGTTTCCTGGTGCACAAGGAGGCTGCACTGGCCGCTGAAGAAACCGCCAACGCGCTGTTCGACAAGCGACTGGCGCAGGAAGAAGTCTGGATCCGTCAGGGCATCAAGGCGCGCCGCACCCGTAACGAAGGCCGCGTCCGTGCCCTCAAGGCATTGCGTGTCGAACGCAGCGAGCGCCGCGAGCGCACCGGCAAGGCCAACATTCAGCTCGATACCGCCGAGAAATCCGGCAAACAGGTCATGGCGCTGGAGAATGTCAGCTTTGCGCATCCTGGCGGTCCGACGCTGATCAAGAACTTCTCCATGGTGCTGCAGCGTGAAGACCGTATCGGTCTGCTCGGTGCCAACGGTACCGGCAAGACCACGCTGCTCAAGCTGATGCTCGACAACCTGCAGCCTACCGAAGGCAAGGTCGAAGTCGGTACTCGTCTGGAAGTGGCCTATTTCGATCAGTTGCGTCATCAGCTCGATCTGGAAAAGACCGTGATCGACAACGTGGCCGAAGGCCGCGACTTCATCGATATCGACGGCCAGAGCCGCCATGTTCTGAGCTATCTGGGTGATTTCCTGTTCAGCCCGCAACGTGCCCGCACGCCGGTCAAGGCCCTGTCCGGCGGCGAGCGTGCCCGTCTGCTGCTTGCCAAGCTGTTCAGCAAACCGGCGAACCTGCTGGTGCTCGACGAACCGACCAACGATCTGGACGTGGAAACGCTGGAGCTGCTGGAAGAAGTGCTGCTGACCTTCAAAGGCACCGTGCTCATGGTCAGCCACGACCGGGCATTCCTCGACAACGTGGTCACCAGCACGCTGGTGTTCGAAGGCGAGGGCAAGGTTCGAGAATACGTCGGCGGTTATCAGGACTGGCTGCGTCAGGGCGGTTCGCCGCGCCTGCTCGGTGTCGCTGACACCAAGTCGGGCAAGGCAGAGCTCGCCAGCGCGGTCGTCAAGGCCGAGCCTGTAGCCGCTCAGGAGATGCCGGTTGCCAGGAAAAAACTCAGCTACAAGGAGCAGCGCGAGCTGGAAGCCCTTCCGGGTCAGATCGATGCGGTCGAATCAAAGATGGCAGCCCTGACTGAAGAAATGGCCGAGCCAGGCTTCTATCAGCGTCCGGCGGATCAGACGACTGCGGTTCTGGCACTGGTTGAAAGCCTCCAGGCTGAACTCGATGCGCTGCTGGAACGCTGGGCCGAACTCGACGAGTAACCAGCAAAGCGCGCTCCTGCAGGAGCGACCGGGGCGGCGATCCGCCTTGCCCGTGAGGGGCTGCACCGCAGCCCCTCATCTGTTCAGTTACTCCGGCTTTTTCAGCCGCACCGCCAGCACGTCGCAAGGCGCGCCGTGCAGCACGTCATTGGCGGTCGAACCCAGCAACAGCGCCAGGCCATGACGACCATGGCTGCCGACCACGATCAGGTCGCATTGCTGGTTTTTCGCCAGCTGATGAATTTCCTGGCGAGGCTGGCCGTACACGAGATGGCTTTCGCCCGCTTTCATGTCCGGGTACTTGAGTTTGAGTTTCTCCAGTTTCTCCTTGGCCTGATCGAACTGCTGTTGCTGCAGCTGCGACAGGTCCATCGGAACGTCGCCGCCGAAGGCCATCGCCATCGGCTCGACGATATGCACCATCGACAGCGTCGCGTCGCTGGCTTGCGCCAACTCACGGGCGCGGCGGATGACCGGGTCGCACTCTTCGGTGAGATCGATGGCTACCAGAATATGTTGATACGACATGAGGATGTCCTCCAGGAGGATGGCGATGGTGATGAGTATGGCTCTTTCGCGTGCATCTGGGCAGAGCCCTCTGCAAGCCTTTGTTTTATCGGTCGTTGTTTTGTAAAGAGCGCGCGGGGGCAAGAAATATGACGGTATGGATAGTTCTGTCAATCATTTGTGTGATGTTGAGCCCGCTGGTCTGGCTGCGACCGTCACGTCACGCCAGCGGAAAGATGGCGCTGCGCATGGAGGCACGGCGCATGGGTCTGGCCATGCAGTTGACGCCCCAGGACTGGCCGCACTGGCTTGGCACACAGCCTCCGAGCCCGTGCGCGCAGTACCACCGGCCCCGTCGCGGTACAGACCGTCCGTCCTGGGCGTACTGGCAAAGCGAGCCCGGGGTGTGGCTCAACCGCTGGCGCGAGCCGTGCACCGATCCGGCGCTGCTGGAGCAGTTGGGCACGTTGCCTGCCGACGTCTACAAAGTCGAGGCGGACGCGCAGATGATCGCGCTGTATTGGGCAGAGAAGGGCGAAGCGGAAGTGTTGCAGCGTATTAATGGGCTGCTCAAGGCGCTGGCTTGAGAGGTTTCTGTTCGCCTTGCGGTAAACAGCCTCCGAACGGCAGGCATTAAAAAGCCCGATAACAACATCGGGCCGGGGTTGGCCAGGCAGGCCGATAACGGGTTTCGCTCGACGGTGCAACGCCGTATGGCGGGACCTCGACGCTTTTTCAAGCGTTCTCGAACGCAGTGCGCTGACTCTAGACGTTCTGCTCCGTTTTGTCGCGCTTTTCTCGATCCTGTCTCCCGAGTGACCCGCTGCGGTGCGTTCTGGCTGCAGACTTTCCGCCAGTCTTTGCACTATCAATCTGATGAATGCGAATGAATCATGCTCGCGGCCATCCGGGCGATTTGCCCGGGATCGACTTCAATCCACCGTGTTCATTGATACTTTGCCGAATTGACAATCATCCGGTTTTGCCGGATGGTGTGCAGACCAAATCAAACGGCCGTATGAATCGAGTGTTTGGGCGTCAGACGGCTCTGACAGAATCCTGGCTACCACGTCGGCGGGTGTGCTGGTGATTTGGCGTGTTCATCGACGGCGACGTCGTAGTCTCACCGGACGTTACGCCGGGTGAGTATTGTTCAGCTTCCATACTGGAGATCAGTTGATGATTTACGAAGGTAAAGCCATCACGGTTAAGACTCTTGAAAGTGGCATTGTCGAATTGAATTTCGACCTCAAGGGCGAGTCCGTCAACAAGTTCAATCGCCTCACCCTCAACGAGCTGCGCGAAGTCGTGGACATCCTCAAGGCCGATACCTTGGTCAAGGGTGTCATCGTGACCAGCGGCAAGGACGCGTTCATCGTTGGCGCCGACATCACCGAATTCGTCGACAATTTCAAGCTGCCTGAAGCCGAACTGACCGCGGGCAACCTTGAAGCCAACCGGATCTTCAGCGATTTCGAAGACCTGCCCGTACCGACCGTCGTTGCGATCAACGGCATCGCGCTGGGTGGCGGTCTGGAAATGTGCCTGGCGGCGGACTACCGCGTCATGTCCAGCACTGCGAAGATCGGCCTGCCTGAAGTCAAACTGGGTCTTTACCCGGGTTTCGGCGGCACCGTGCGTCTGCCGCGCCTTATTGGTGCCGATAACGCCATCGAGTGGATCGCCGCCGGTAAAGAGAACGCCGCCGAAGACGCGCTCAAGGTCGGCGCGGTCGACGCGGTGGTCGTTCCCGAGAAACTGACCGCCGCTGCGCTGGACCTGATCAAACGCGCCATCTCCGGCGAGTTCGATTTCAAGGCCAAGCGCCAGCCGAAACTGGACAAGCTCAAGCTCAACCCCATCGAACAGATGATGGCGTTCGAAACCGCCAAAGGCTTCGTTGCGGGTCAGGCAGGTCCGAATTATCCGGCACCGGTCGAAGCGATCAAGACGATCCAGAAAGCCGCCAACTTCGGTCGCGAAAAAGCACTGGAAATCGAAGCCGCCGGTTTCGTGAAGATGGCCAAGACCTCGGCCGCGCAGAGCCTCATCGGTCTGTTCCTGAACGACCAGGAGCTCAAGCGCAAGGCCAAGGGTTACGACGAAGTCGCCACCGATGTGAAGCAGGCCGCCGTACTTGGCGCCGGCATCATGGGCGGCGGTATCGCCTATCAGTCGGCGGTCAAAGGCACGCCGATCCTGATGAAGGACATCCGCGAAGAAGCGATCCAGCTGGGCCTCAACGAAGCGTCCAAGCTGCTCGGCAATCGCGTCGAGAAAGGCCGTCTGACCCCGGCCAAGATGGCCGAAGCGCTGAATGCAATTCGTCCGACCCTGTCTTACGGCGATTTCGGCAATGTCGATCTGGTGGTTGAAGCCGTGGTCGAGAACCCCAAGGTCAAGCAAGCGGTACTGTCCGAAGTGGAAGGGCAGGTTGCCGAAGGCACGATCCTGGCGTCGAACACCTCGACAATTTCGATCAGCCTGCTCGCTCAGGCGCTGAAACGTCCGGAAAACTTCGTCGGCATGCACTTCTTCAACCCGGTGCACATGATGCCGCTGGTGGAAGTCATCCGCGGCGAGAAATCCAGCGAAGAAGCGGTGGCGACCACTGTTGCCTACGCCAAGAAGATGGGCAAGAACCCGATCGTGGTCAACGACTGCCCGGGCTTCCTGGTCAACCGCGTGCTGTTCCCGTATTTCGGCGGTTTTGCGAAGCTGGTCAGCGCCGGTGTGGATTTCGTCCGTATCGACAAGGTCATGGAGAAATTCGGCTGGCCGATGGGCCCTGCGTACCTGATGGACGTCGTCGGCATCGACACCGGCCACCATGGTCGCGACGTGATGGCCGAAGGTTTCCCGGATCGTATGAAG
>JARDZH010000100.1 GCA_029240955.1 Pseudomonas sp.
CTGCCCGCTGCAAGTGCCTGCAGGATCTGTGCAGACTTGGCGGGCACGGTGGGGAGCAGCGCGGCGGCGCCAGGGGTGCCGATCAGCAGTACCAGGCCGTTGCGCGATTGCCGCACCAGGCGTTCACTGCTTTCAAGGTCGGCGCGCGCCTGTTCCACCAGGCCACGTGCTTCCTGAAAATCCAGAGCGGTGGCGGTGCCATTGGCTATCTGCTGGGTGACCAGCGTCATGGACGCTTCACGGCTTTCCAGCGTCTGGCGTGTCAGCAGTGACTGGCGTTGTGCGCTTTGCAGGTTCAGATAGGCCTCGATCGTGTCGCTGATCAGGGCAATGCGTGCGCCGCGTGCGGCCTCGCGGGTGGCGAGGTACTGCTCAAGGGCCGCGTCGGTCAGGCTTGCGACCCGCCTGAACAGATCCAACTCGTACTCGGGCAGGCTCAACCCCACCTGATAGGTGGAGTCGACAGCCTCTCGACCGGTGCTGGAAAGGTCGGCCGGCAGATGGGAGCGGTTGGCCCCTGCGCTGGCGTTGATCGAGGGCACACGATCGCTACGCTGAATGCGCCATTGTGCTCTCGCCGCTTCAATGTCGAGCAGGGCCTGGCGCAGAGAGCGATTGTTGCCGAGCGCAGTGTCCACCACCCTGCGCAACTGCGGATCGGTGACGAACGCCTGATAGCCGTGGTGCGGATCCGCCTGCAGCGAGTGTTCCGCACGCGACTGTGTCCAGTGGTCGGCAACGGGCAGTGCCGGCCGCTGGTAGTCGGGTGCCAGGGAGCAGCCTCCGAGGGCAAGGAACGCCGCCATCAGTGTGGTCTTCATTGATGCGTTGTGATCCACCTTCACGACTCCTTCACCGTATCCGCGACAACGGGCAAGCGGTCACTGCTTTTCTTTCTGGCGAACAGGCCCATGACCCAGACGAAGAAGATCGGCACGAATAGCACGCCCAGGAAAGTCGCGGTGAGCATCCCGCCAATCACGCCCGTGCCGATCGCCTTCTGGCTGGCCGCGCCGGCGCCGACCGCCAAGGTCAGGGGAACCACGCCTAGTATGAACGCCATCGACGTCATAATGATGGGGCGCAAGCGCAGGCGAGCGGCCTCCAGTGCAGCTTCCCTGAGCGTCCGGCCTTGGGCCAGCAGGTCCTTGGCGAACTCGACGATCAGGATTGCGTTCTTCGAAGCCAGACCAATGATGGTGATCAGTCCTACCTTGAAGTACACGTCGTTGGGCATTCCGGCAAAGCTCACAGCCAAGACCGCACCCAGCGCACCGATCGGGACGATGAGCATGACGCACAGCGGAATGGCCCAGCTTTCATAAAGAGCCACCAACAGCAGGAACACCACCACGACGGCCAGTACCAGCAATTGGGTTGCCTGGCCGCTCGCTACCTTTTCCTGATAAGACAAACCTGTCCATTCGTAACCGATGCCGGCAGGCAACTGACTTGCCAGCCTTTCCATTTCAGCCATCGCTTCCCCGGTGCTGGTGCCTACTGCCGCATCGCCCGCGATCTTGATACTTGGGTAGGCGTTGTAGCGAACGATCTGTACCGGCCCGTCCTCCCAGCGCAGCTTGACGAAGGTGCTCATCGGGACAAGCTCGCCGCTGCTGTTGGTCACACGCAGGTTCAGGACCGTGTCGGGTCGTACCCGATCCTCGGCTCGGGCCTGGATAACCACCCGCTGCTGACGGCCTGCATTGGAGAAGTCGTTGATGACCGCGGAGCCGAATGCGCTGGAAAGCGCATTGCTGATCGAGTCGAAGGTGACGCCCATCGCCTGGGCCTTCTCGCGGTCGATGTCGACCCGCAACTGCGGCGCGTCGCTCAGGCCTTCCATCATGGCGTAAAGGATTTTCGGGCTGGCCTTGGCCTTTTCCAGCAGTTGGTCGCGGGCCTTCAGAAGGACCTCACGTCCCACATTGCCTCGGTCCTGCAAGCGCAGGGAGAAGCCGCCGGAGTTGCCCAGCCCGTCAATCGGCGGGGGTGTCACGGCCACGACGGTACCATCACTGGCATGGGCAAAATGCTCGTTGACCTTCTCGGACTCCGCTGCAGCCGACTGTTCGTCGCTGCGTAGCGACCAGTCCTTCAAGGTAGGGAAGGTGAGCGCCGCGTTTTCGCCCATGCCCGAGAAGCTGTACCCCATTATCAGGAACGTCGAGTCGGTGGCCGGACGTGCGAGCAGATAGCGGTCCAGTTCGTCGCCCACGGTCGAGGTCCGCTCGCGGGTGGCGCCGGGCGGCAGCTGGATGTCGACGATCGTGTAGCCTTGGTCCTCGTTCGGCAGAAAGGCCTCGGGCAGGCGCAGGTAGAAGAAGCCCAGAACCCCGAGCAGGCCTGCATAGATCAACATGTAGCGTCCGGCGCGTCTGACCAGGTGACCGTTGAGCACGGCATAACGCTCGGTCAACGCATTGAATCGGCGGTTGAAAGCCCCGAAAAAGCCCCGCTTCTCCCCATGGCCATGGTTGATCGGTTTGAGCAGGGTAGCGCACAGGGCCGGTGTGAAGGTAAGGGCAAGGAAGCCTGAGAACAGGATCGAGATGGCCAGCGAAATGGAGAATTGACGGTAGATGATGCCTACCGATCCCCCCATGAAGGCCAACGGCAGGAACACCGCCGCCAGTACCAAAGTGATACCGACGATTGCGCCCGAGACCTGATTCATCGCCTTGACGGTGGCTTTTGCAGGGGGCAGTCCTTCCTCGGCCATGATGCGTTCGACGTTCTCGACGACCACGATCGCATCATCCACGAGGATGCCGATGGCTAGCACCATGCCGAACATCGTCATCATGTTGACCGAGAAGCCCAGCAGATACATGACGCCCAGCGTACCTACCAGGCAGACCGGGACCACGATGGCCGGGATCAGCGTATAACGCACGTTCTGCAGGAACAGGAACATGACCAGGAATACCAGCACCATGGCTTCGAGCAAGGTGTGGATGACTTTTTCGATCGCCACGTCGACGAATGTGGAGGTGTCGTAGGGCACCTCGAATGCGACGTTCTGGGGGAAGTAGCGCGACAGTTCATCCAGGCGCTGCTTGACTGCCTCGGCGGTGGCCAGGGCGTTGGCCCCTGGCGAAAGTTGCACCGCGGCGCCGACCGCTGGCTGACCGTTGAGCCGGGTCGCGAAGCTGTAATCCTGGCTGCCGATTTCCATGCGCGCGACGTCGCGCAGTTTGACTTGCGAGCCGTCAGTGTTGGCCCGCAGCAGGATCTGGCCAAATTCTTCAGGGGTACTGAGCGAGCCCTTCACCGCCAGTGTAGCGGTCACTTGCTGCTTGCCGGGAGTTGGCGCGGCGCCGAAGCTGCCGGCAGGCACCTCGACGTTCTGCGCCTTGATCGCATTGCTCACGTCGTCGATGGACAGGCCATACCCGATCAGCTTCTGGGTATCGACCCAGACCCGCATGGCGGCTTCGGCAGCGAAGAACTGCAGTTTGCCCACACCTGCGATGCGACGGATTTCCGGGTTGATGGTTCGCGCCATGTAGTCAGCCAGCGCAGTGGTGTCCATGCTGGCATCGGAATCCTTGTACTTGAGGGCGTAGATCATCAGGAAGCCGGCGGTGGTCTGCTCGACCTCGACCCCCTGCGTGAGCACGGCCTGGGGCAGGCGCGCTTCGGCTTTCTTCAGGCGGTTTTGTACGTCGACCTGGGCTAGCTCTGGATCGGTGCCCGGACCGAAGGTGACGCCGATTTCGGCAACACCATTGGAGTTGCTGGAAGATTCGAAGTAGAGCAGGCCTTTGGCACCGTTGAGCTCCTCTTCGATGACGCTGGTCACCGAATTGGTCAAGGTCTGGGCCGAGGCGCCAGGATAAGTCGCATAGATGTTGATCTGGGGAGGCGCGACGTTGGGGTACTGGGCGACAGGGAGTAGGGGAATCAGAATCAGCCCGAACATCGAAATGAACAACGCTACGACCCAGGCGAAATTGGGTCGCTGAATGAAAAACGAAGGCATGGTGTGCTCCTGTACCTCGGGCAGCTTCAGTCGGTCGAAGCCTGATGCGGGTGGCTTGCCGCTGGCGCGGGGATGACGGTGTCACCGGCATTCAGGCCCGCCAGGTTGCTCACGACGATCCGGTCGCCTGCGTTCAGGCCCTGGGTGATCTGCCACCGGGCAAGATGCATGTCACCGGTTTGAACAGGTCTGGGCATGACCTGATTCTGTTCGTTCACGACCCAGACCTGCGCCTGGCCAGAACGGTCGCGTTCGATAGCCTTCTGCGGTACCAGTACCGCGTTGGCCTCGACGCCCTGCGGGACGGTTACCCTGACGTACATGCCCGGTAGCAGCACCCGGTCACCATTGGCGAAGCGCCCGCGCGAAGTCGTCTGGCCCGTGCTCGGGTCGACGGCGACATCCGAGAACATTAACGCCCCGTCGCGGCTGTAGCGCGTGCCTTCGATCTGTACCTGCAGCCGGTCATCCTTGTTGGCTACAAGGGTGCCGTTGTCCAGGGCGCCCTTGATTCGGATCGCCTCCGATGCAGGTTGGGTGAAGTCGACATAGATCGGGTCGAGTTGCTGGATCACGGCCATCAGCGTCGCTTCACCCTGGCCCACCAACGCGCCTTCGGTCACCATGGCTCGGCCGATCTTGCCGGAAATAGGTGCCTTGACGAAGGCGTAACCGAGGTTCAAACGCGCCGTTTCAACATCGGCAAGTGCGGTCTGGTGAGCGGCTTTGGCGCGCTCCAGCGTAGCGTTCGCCGTGTCGAAATTTTCCTGACTGACCGCGTTTATCTTCACGAGGGGTTTATAGCGCGCGAGTTTCGATCGCGCATCCTCGACATCGGCGCCAGCCTTGGCCAGCTCGCCCAGCGCACGGGTAAGCGCCGCTTTCAACGGAGCAGGATCGATCTCGAACAGCAGGTCGCCGGCTTTCACCTCTGCGCCTTCTTCAAAAAGCCGCTTGGTAACGATGCCGGCTACTCGAGCGCGGATCTGCGCCACGCGCACGGCCTCGACCCGCCCCGGCAATTGGGCATTTAGCTGTAGCCGCTCGGGTGTCACGGTCTCATAGGTGATTTCCCGTGCAGCCGCGTTCTTCTGTACGTCTTCCTGTTCTTGGCAACCTGCAAGGCCTGCCGCTGCCAGCACGGCACCCAAAGCCAATGCACGGAAGCGCTCACTACGGTTCATCACATGTTCTCCCAAACGACAGTGGCCTGATAAAGGTGGCGGATGATGTCATTTGAGTTATTGTGGGTCAATCTTGATTCACTAAGATTAAAAATGATTCAATTGCCTCAAGATGTTTCATGTGTGTCTCAAGCAGGACGCGATAGAGAGAGGTAGGTGAAGGACGATGTGTAGAGGCAATCAAGAGGAACGGATGCTGCGTGTATTGGCGCAGGCCATGGGGACTCATCCGCGCAGTACCTTGAAAGAACTGGCGCAGTTGGCGGGTATCAGCAAAACCACTCTGCATCGGTTTTGCAGCACCCGGGAAAACCTGGTGGAGATGCTTCTAAACCATGCTTCAGAGGTGCTGAGCCGGTTGATCCAAGTCTGTGAGCTTGATTCACTCCAGCCTGTGCAGGCGCTGCGACATTTGGTCAGCGCACATCTGGAGCAGCACGAGACGATTCGCTTCCTGATGTTCCAGATCCAGCCCGACACGCTTGAAGCGCAAGGCGCTGGCGGCCGCTGGCAGCCATATTTCGATGCTCTGGACGTATTCTTCCTGCGCGGACAGCGCGAAGGGACCTTTCGCATCGACCTGTCCGCCGCTGCGCTGACGGAACTGTTCACCACCACCGTCTGGGCCGTGATCGATGCAGAGCGACGTGGTCGTATCGCGCGCGCTACAAGCGGACACGTCATCGAAAGCTTCTTTCTCTCCGGGGCTGCCGAGAGTGTTCAGCAGGGCCAGTCAGTCACGGGCGCCGATGCAGGCCATGGCGACAGGGCGCCTGTTCATCGAGTGCTGATCGTCGGCGTGCAAGGCAGTGCTGTCGAGTTGCTCGCCAGCCAGTTGGAGATGTTCGAATTTCTCGTGGAAGTGGTTGTATCGGCCGAGTTCATGCAGATCAAGGTGCGCGATTGGCATCCACACGTGGTCGTGCTCGATTCGACGCTGACGCCGACCCCTATCAAGCGTCTGCGGTCGATGCTGCTCGAAGAGCATCCGCAGTTGCCGGTGCTGTGCTTGAGTGCATCGATCGGCGAAAACGACATCGACATGGGGGCATCAGGGGGCATGCATGACCACCTGCCGGCGGGTAGTGACATCCATCTGTTGTTGGCGCGGATCCGGCGCTTGTTGCGTCATGCTCGAAGCGAACGCAGTGTGACCCATGAGGATGAAATCAACCTGGGGCAGTTGGTCGTGCGACTGGATCAGCGAACGGTCAGCTGGCGAGGAACGGAAATGGACCTGGGCACTTCCGAGTACCGAGTGCTCGAGGTGCTGGCGCGCTATGCGGGGGTTACGCTCAGTCGAGAGGAACTGATACAGCGCGTACGTGGAATTGCCTTTGACCAGGATGATCGAACGATCGATGTGGCGATTTCGAAGCTCAGGCGAAAGTTCGGTGATCCGCCAGGCAAGGCCAGAAAGATCAAGACGGTCTGGGGCAGAGGCTATGTGCTCGATCCGGCTGAGTGGGTCGAGTAACTCGCTATCAGCGTGGCCGCCGCCCTGACGCGCTGTAGGCTTGAAAGCGAAGGCGTCCAGATCCGGGTTGCAGCCCAAGTCTCTACACGCAAGACGCTTCCGTGATCGACACACCATGGGATGGGCGGTATGAATCGATGGAAACAGCCCTCTCATACCCGCAGTCGCCTTGCCTGGAGGCCTGTTGGCCATGAGAATGCCACATCGGAAGATCTTGCTGCGTCTGCG
>JARDZH010000101.1 GCA_029240955.1 Pseudomonas sp.
AATCACGGCAGCAAGGCCGGCGAACACTTTGTCGGTGTAGAGCTCATTACGATTCTGGAAGATGTACCAACCCAGGCCGCCCTTGCCGGAAGAGGCGCCGAACACCAGCTCGGCGGCGATCAGGGTGCGCCAGGCAAAGGCCCAGCCGATTTTCAGGCCGGCGAGGATCGACGGCAGCGCTGCAGGAATCAGAATGTGCCAGACGAACCGCAAGCCCTTGAGGCCATAGTTGCGGCCGGCCATTCGTTGGGTTTCGGAAACACCAAGAAAGCCCGCATAAGTGTTGAGCGCAAGCGCCCACAGTACCGAGTGCACCAGCACGAAAATCAGGCTGTTCTGACCCAGGCCGAACCACAGCAGCGCCAATGGCAACAGGGCAATAGCCGGCAACGGGTTGAACATCGCGGTCAATGTGCCCAGCAGGTCGCGGCCCAGCTGGGTCGACACTGCAAGCGTCGTCAGCGCGAACGCCAGCAGAATGCCGATCAGGTATCCCTGAATCAGCACGGTCAGGGAAATCCAGACCTTGCCCGGCAGCTCGCCGCTGATCAGGCCGTCATAAAACGCAGCGGCAGTCTGCAGAAAACTCGGCAACAGAAGGTCATTGCCCTGGATACGCGCGGCAATTTCCCACAGCACAGCCAGCACAATCATGATCACGCTCTTGCGTACCCAGCCGCGCTGCCAGATGCGCTGCGCCAGCGGGATATCGCGCGCTAAATCTTGCTGGGTGAAGGGTTCCAGCGCGATCTCGTATTCTTCGCGAATAGGGGGTGAAAGGCTCATGGGTAAAATCTCGAATTCGGTACCAAGGCGGGAGCGGCTGCAATGTGTGGGTCAGTCAGCAGGTTGTTGACCCACGCGACGTTATCGCGGGCAAGCGCGCTCCTACGGGCAAAAGTGTCAGTAGGCGATGCGGATATCCTGGAAGTTCAGCTCTTGCTCGCTCTGTCCGGTTTCCTCTTCGTTGAACAGCAAGCGGTGGATACGCTGAGCTGTCTGCTGGAAACCAACGCCGCCCAGGCTTTGCAGGTCGTACTGATGGCTGTTGATCTCCGCACGCACACGGCCCGGATGGGGCGACAGCAGCAGAATGCGGTTGCCGACCACCAGCGCTTCTTCAATGGAATGGGTGACGAACAGCAAGGTGAAACGCACTTCGTCCCACAGCTCCAGCAGTTCTTCCTGCATCTTGCGGCGGGTCAACGCATCCAGAGCCGCGAACGGTTCGTCCATCAGCAGGATCTTGGGCTGCATCGCCAGCGCTCGGGCAATGGCGACCCGTGCCTTCATGCCACCGGACAAGGTGTGCGGGTAGGCATCGGCAAACGCGCTCAGCCCGACTTTTTCCAGGTAATAACGCGCCCGTTCCAGCGCCTCGGGACGCTTCAGAGTGCGTGACGCCAGCATCGGAAACATCACGTTTTCGATAACGGTTTTCCAGGGCGGCAGCTGATCGAACTCCTGGAACACCACGATGCGGTCCGGCCCTGGCTCTTTGACCTGGGCGCCGGCAAGGCGAATCTGACCTTCGCTGGGCTGGATGAAACCGGCCACTGCCTTGAGCAGCGTGGACTTGCCGCAGCCCGAAGGCCCCAGCAGGACGAAACGGTCGGCCGGGTCGATCTCGAAACTGACCTGATGGGTCGCCCGCACGACGCGTTCGGCGGTGCGGTACTCAAGGCTTACGCCCTGGACCTGCAACAAGGCTTCAGTGGCATGCTGAATGGCCTGTGGCGATTGTGAAGCGTGGCTAGCCGCGTGGCTTTGCACTACAGCATTCATTGAAAAATCTCCGGAATCAGAACGGCGCGCTGCCCTGAATGGTGGTGCGATGCAAACGACGGCGCAGTTCAGGCGGGCAACCGGCGGCCAGATGGATCAACGAACGGTTGTCCCAGAACACCATGTCGTTGGGCTGCCATTTGTGGCGGTAAACGAATTCGGGACGAACGCTGTGGGCGTAGATCTCATTGAGGATCTGACGGCTTTCGTCTTCCGGCAGGCCGATGATGCGGGTGGTGAAACCTTCGCTGACGAACAACGCCTTGCGACCGTTTTCCGGGTGAGTGCGTACGATCGGGTGGCTGACTTCGACCACTTGAGCCAGTTGTTCCGGCGTCAGGGTCGGGCGCCAGCTGGCGGCGTTATGGCCTTCTGCGTAACGGGCGGTGTAGCTGTGAACCGCTTTGCGGCCTTCCACGGCTTCGCGCAAATGCTGCGGCAGCGTTTCCCAGGCCAGATGCATGTCAGCGAACAGGGTATCGCCGCCTTCGCTTGGCAGTTCCTGCGCATAAAGCATCGAACCGAGGCTCGGCAGCTCTTTGTAAGACAGGTCCGAGTGCCAGTATTTACCTGCATCGCCCAAGCCGACCGGCTGGCCGTTTTCGACGATATTGGAGACGATCAGGATTTCCGGGTGGTTCGCCAGCAGGAACTGCTTGAGCACATGGATCTGCAGCACGCCAAAGCGGCGGCTGAAGTCCACCTGTTGCTGCGGCGTAATGTGCTGATCGCGGAACACCACCAGGTGATAGTCCAGATGCGCCTGATGCACACGAGCGAAATCGGCATCGCTCAAGGGTTTGGAAAGATCCAGACCGACGATTTCCACGCCCACCTTTTCGGTGAATGGACGCACATCGAATTCTTGACCCTTGGCTGGCGCAGGCGATGAAGCGAGGGAGGCTGCTGGCATGAGAACTCCGACTCCAGAACAATGAGTGACTGTGAGCACGGACTGTATAGATATAAGAAAAAGAATTTAAATACCGTTAAGGCATATGCATAGCGCGGATTGGCCTAGCGCGCCCCTACATAGGCTTCATCTTGCCGGTGGCACCTCCCGCACGCGTTCGCATGACAGGCCGGACAATTGCAGGCAGACACGTTTGTGGGAGGGAGCGTTAGCTCGCGACAGCGGTGAAAGATATTTGCCGGCCTCATCGCGAGCTTCGCTCCCTCCCACTGGTTTTGTGATCTGTCCTTTTGACCTGCAGCGTCTGGACTGACGCTTCGCCAGCAAGCTGGCTCCTACTGGGGGTGCGGCCGACCTGTAGGAGCCAGCTTGCTGGCGATTGCGGAGTGGCTGACGGATCGCCAGACCGCGGGCATGCGCGCTTTTACAGCGCCCACAAACGAAAACGCCAGAGCTGTAAGCCCTGGCGTTTGCTTGAAACGAGCTGCAACTGACAATCAGAACGCAGGCAGTACCGCGCCGTCGTACTTCTTGTTGATGAAGTCTTTCACTTCAGAGCTGGTCAGCGCCTTCGACAGTTTCTCGATGGCATCGCTCTTCGCGTTGTCTTCACGGGTTACCAGGAAGTTCACGTATGGCGAATCGGCACCTTCGATGATCAGCGCGTCTTTTTTCGGGCTCAGCTTGGCTTCAAGCGCGTAGTTGGTGTTGATCATGTCCAGATCGACCTGATCCAGCACACGCGGCAGCACAGCCGATTCCAGCTCGCGGAACTTGAATTTCTTCGGGTTGGTGGCGATGTCTTTTGGAGTCGCCAGCGCGTTGGTCGGATCCTTCAGTGTGATCAGACCACCCTTCTGCAGCAGAAGCAGTGCGCGGCCGGCGTTGCTGCCTTCGTTCGGGATGGCGATGGTTGCGCCTTCAGGAAGGTCAGCCAGGCTCTTGTACTTCTTCGAGTAACCACCGAAAGGTTCGACGTGAACGCCGACGCCGGTCACCAGATTGGCGCCTTTACCTTTGTTGAAGCCGTCCAGATAAGGCTTGGTCTGGAAGTAGTTGGCATCCAGGCGCTTTTCGTTGAGCTGTACGTTCGGCTGGACGTAGTCGGTGAACACCTTGATTTCCAGATCCACGCCTTCTTTGGCCAGGGTCGGCTTGATCAGCTCAAGGATTTCCGCGTGAGGGACAGGTGTAGCGCCAACCACCAGCTTTTCACCGGCCTGAGCCAGGCCAATGGAGAACGCAGCCGCCAGAGCGGTCATCAACAACGTCTTTTTCATTTAATGTCCTTAGCGAAAATCCTGAAGCGTCACGGATCGCAACGCCGGGTCAGTAGGTGTGCCGCTGTCATGATGGACCGCGGCGTGTTGCGGACATTACCGGTATTTTTTATTCCGAGAAAATACTTTTTAAGCTAGTGCTTATAATTTTTTTGCTAGTTCGGTTGATCGGCCAGCGCGTTCAGAGCTTGCCGAAGTGCCGCGACCTGCGCCGGTTGCAGGCGCCGGGCCTGACGCTCGATCGTCGCCAGCACCGCAGTGCTGTCAGGCAGGTTCAAATGTTCAGGCAGAATCTCGTCTCCGCTGCTCACCAGCAATGCGAAGTGAATAACGTTTTCCAGTTCGCGGGTATTGCCCGGCCAGTCGTGAGCCTCCAGCGCCGCTTGAGCAGTTTCGCTGATCATTTGCACCGGCAGGCTCAGGCGCTGGCTGTAAATACCCACAAAATATTCGGCCAGCGGCAGGATATTGCCCGGTTGCTCGCGCAGCGCAGGCAGGTCCAGCCGCCCTTCGCTCAGATAGTGATAGAGCCGGTCGTGAAACTTGCCGGCCGCCACGGCCTGTGCAAGATCGATGCTGGTGGCGGCGACCAGACGAACGTCGACGGGGCTCGGCTGATGTGCGCCCACGCGCGTGACTTCATGGTTTTCCAGTGCGGCCAGCAGCTTGATCTGGATCGGCAAAGGCAAATCGCCAATCTCGTCCAGATACAAGGTGCCGCCATTGGCCGAGCCAAACCAGCCGGCGCGGCTGCTGGCCGAGCCGCTGTGGGCACCGGCAGCATGGCCGAACAGCTCGGCGTCTGCGTAATTCAGGCTGATCGCCCCGCAATTGACCGAAACGAACAACCCGGATCGGTCACTGCCTCTGTGGATATGGCGTGCCAACAGCTCTTTGCCGGTGCCCGATTCGCCACGGATCAATACGGGTAACGAGCGCGGTGCCAGCTGCTCCATCTGGGTACGCAACTGGCGGGAGCGCGGGTCGACGAATACCAGCGCTTTGGCGCGGATGCTCAGCGGGCTTTTTTCGGCGTCGGGAAAGGTCAGTAACGGCTGACCGAAGTGTTCATGCAGGCTCATGACAGACTCCCACCCAGGCCCCGAGCGGGGTCCAGGCGCAAACGATGAAACGACAGGCGTTGAGCCTGATGACGATACTGCAGCTTTCAGGCACTGCGACGTGCGCGTTGTTCCAGGCGGCTTTGCAGGCGATAAAGGTAGGCGAAGCCCTGTTCCCAACGCTGATGGCCGGATTTGACGTTGATATGCCCGGCCTGGCTGAGAATGCCGATTTCAGCCTCCCAATGGCGTGCTAGCTCCAGCGCGCGCTGGGTACTGACGGCCTGATCGTTATCGGAGCTGACGATCTGCGTAGGAAACGGCAGCGGATCTTTCGGAATAGGCGCAAAGTTACGCAACGCGGGTGGGCAGTTCGGTCGCTCCACGTCGGCAGGCGCAACTAGCAATGCACCCTGCACCTGGCGCAAAGTATCCACAGGCGCCAATTGAGTCCAATGAGCAACTGTCACGCAACCGAGGCTGTGGGCAATGAGAATCACCGGCGAGGTTTCAGCTGCAACCGTACGCTGCAGCTCACCTATCCAGTCTTCGCGGCGCGGTCTGAGCCAGTCGGTCTGTTCGACCCGCACGCTGTTGGGCAGGCTGTTCTGCCAATGGGTTTGCCAGTGATCGTCAGGCGACCCTTGCCAGCCTGGCACGATCACATAGCGGATCGGTTCGTTGTGCATGGGCTTGGCCTCCAGGATGCGCTTACGTGAGGCAAGTATAGGGACAGAACTTATATCCTCTAAGGAATAAGAAGCTATTTGGTAATTCTCTTAGGGAATATATGAGACAAAAAAGAGGGCCATTCCCTGCCTTTGAGGAATGGCCCTTGATAGAAATCGCTTACAACACCAAGACTAAACAGTCAGCGTTACAAAAATACGACGCAGCCGTGCCAATACCGTGACATGACTTGATGCATTCAGTCCGGCGGAGCTTGCGCTAGTGTCATAAAAGCTTCCATTCTCTGACGTGGGTGTCACGGAATGGACGCTTGATGCCCTCGGCAAGGCCGATCAAGCAATCAGTGACAGGAAGGGTCGCCGCATGCCCGAGCCAAGCAGCTTAGCCAGTTGGACACGCGCACTGTGCAAGCAGCTCGATGCACTGGAGCTGGACAGCTCTGCACTGTGTCTGGCCGCGGGTGTCGAGCACGTCGAGATGCACAATCCGCACGCCAGCTTTGCCCTCGCCGCTACGTTACGGCTCTGGGCTCTGGCGGTTGAGGCAAGTGGCGATCCTGCGCTGGGTTTGCGTGTTTCACGCTTCGTCAGCCCGACCACGTTCCATGCGCTGGGTTATACGCTTGTCGCCAGCGGATCGTTGCGCGACGTCTTCGAGCGCATCGTGCGCTACCACTCGGAAGCTGAAGACTCGCTTGCACTGGATTTCAAGCGGGTGGGTGATCGCTACCAGTTCTGCTTCAGTGCCCCTTGTGAAGAGGTGCAGGCCGCTGAGGTGCTGGACGCGTTTGCAGCCATCTATCTACGCACATGCCGCAATCGACTTGGACGAAGCTATGTGCCGCTGGCAGTGCATCTCCAGCGCCGTGAACCGGACGACGCGCAGCCCTGGCACGAGCTGTTCCGGGCTCCGCTGTTCTTTTCGGCCGCGTATAACATGCTGGAATTCGACGGCGACGGCTTTGACAGTCACCTTGACGATACCTTCGTGCCAACCAGCGATAGCGAGCAGCCTGCCGCACTGATCTGGGAACAGCGCGTCCGTTCGGCCATCGAAGCTTTGCTGCCTGAAGGCGAGCCATCGGCACAGAGCATCGCTGAAACGTTAGGCCTGAGCCCTCGCGGCCTGCAAAGGCATCTGGCCGA
>JARDZH010000102.1 GCA_029240955.1 Pseudomonas sp.
CAGCATCAGCCAGTGCAGGATGATTGAGAGTTTTCCATAACGGGTTACAGCGGTGTCGCGGATCATAGGAAACGCCTCGTGATTGTTGTGGAACGACGAACTTTTCGCTGGCCTACCGTGCTCGCCCAGCCTTAAGACAGTCTGAAGATCGGCGCTGCGGTTAACGGTTTTTCATCTTCAGACTTCGTTAAGAAATGGCTTGGATACTGCGCTCAAACCCATTGAGGGAGGCGCTCTGCCCATGCCCGAATTCGACTGGAACATCCCGCTGCCCTTGCACTTCGGCCAGGCCGAATCGATGCCGATGACGCTGAGAAACGCGTTGCCGGAGGACGAGCTGCGCGCGCCCTTCGAAGCCTTTATCCAGCAGCGTTTCCGCACGGCTCACGGTGCCGAAATCCGCCATTTCATGCCCGAGCTGTTCGGCATGCACAACAGCGATGGCCAGCTGTGTGCCGTGGCAGGAGTCCGTCGAGCGCATCTGCAGGCACTGTTTCTCGAGCGCTATCTGGATGAACCGATCCAGTCGTTGATCAGTGCCGCCGCCGGTCGTGCAGTGGATCGCAGGGTCATCGTCGAAGTCGGCAACCTCGCCGCCAGCGATACCGGCAGTGCGCGCCTGAGCATCATCGCCATCACCTATCTGCTGGCCATGGGCGGCCGGGAATGGGTGACCTTTACCGGCAACATCGGGCTGGTCAACAGCTTCCATCGCCTCGGATTGAAGCCCGTGACATTGTGCGCCGCTGATCCACAGCGACTGGGTGACGAGCGTCAACACTGGGGCAGTTATTACGAAAGCAAACCCTGGGTGCACGTCGGCAACATTCGCGCGGGATTTGTTCATCTGCGCAATATTGGCCTGTTCACTCGCCTGGGTCTGCCGACTTCCGTTGAAGGAGCCTGCCATGTCGCTTGAAATGCAGCGCTTCCAGGAAACCCTGCGCGACCATGCCCGGCGCAATGACAACGCCTCAGCCCTGTGGGGCGACACGCTGAGAATAGATTACGCCACGCTGTATGCCGAGGTGTTGTATCGCCAGGAGCGGCTGCGCGATGAGCAGGTGCGGGTGATCGCGCTGGCGCTGGACAACGGCGTCGACGCGATGCTGTGGGATCTGGCTGTGTTGTTCGAAGGCTTGACCTGCGTAACGCTGCCGCCGTTTTTCAGTGCCGCGCAGCGCGCCCATTGTCTGGAGCAGAGCCAGGCCGAACGGGTGATCGCCGAGCCGGAACTGCAAGCCGAGCTGCTGGCGGCGGGCTATGAATTACGAGGTGAATTCTGGTGTCGCTCGTTCAATGGCCCGAGTCGCATGCCGGCGGGCACCGCGAAACTCACGTTTACCTCCGGGACCACCGGCACGCCGAAAGGTGTGTGCCTGAGCGCCGACAGCTTCCTGCGCGTTGCCCGGGAGCTTGATCAGGCAAGCGCAGCCACTGGACCGGAGCACCATCTGGCGCTGTTGCCTTTGGCGATCCTGCTGGAGAACCTGGGCTGTTATGCCGCGCTGTACGCCGGTGCGGTGTTGAGCCTGCCAAGCCAGACAACCCTCGGCATTCAAGGCGCCAGCGGCATCGATGTTGCGCGCCTGCTCGGTTATCTGGCCAAGCGTGCGCCGGAGAGCCTGATACTCGTACCACAGCTGCTGCAAGTTCTGGTCAGCGCCGCTGAACAGAAGGCTTTCGATCCGCAAACCCTGCTCTTCGCCGCGGTCGGTGGCGCGCGGGTGTCAGTGGACCTGCTGCACCGCGCGCAACGGGTCGGGTTAGCGGTTTACGAGGGATACGGCTTGTCCGAATGCGCCTCGGTCGTATGCCTCAATCGCCCCGGCGCGCGCCGTCCGGGCAGCGTCGGGCGCCCTCTGCCCCACCTCGAGGTGCGGTTGGCCGAGGACGGTGAAGTGCTGATCAAGGGTTCGGTGTTGCTCGGCTATCTGGGGGAGCCAGCGTATACCGATCAATGGTGGCCGAGTGGCGATCTGGGCGAATTCGATCCGGAAGGTTTTCTTTATCTCAAGGGCCGCAAAAAGCACCAATTCGTCACCAGCTACGGGCGAAACGTCAACCCGGAATGGGTCGAGTCGGAACTGACCCAGCGCCGCCACATCGCTCAAGCGTTCGTTTATGGCGAGGCGATGCCGCACAACCACGCCCTGCTCTGGCCGCATCGTCCGGACTGCACCGATGCCGAGCTGGCCGCCGCCGTCGCCGAAGCGAACGCGGCGTTGCCCGATTACGCCCAGGTGCATCAGTGGACGCGCCTGGCGCAGCCCTTCACTGCGGCCAACGGCCTGCTCACCGCCAATGGCCGGCCACGCCGTGACGCCATCGTCGCGCAGTACCGCACGCAACTGACCGAATCCGCCACTTCCGAGGAATCCGCATAATGAGTTTTTTCGACACCCTGCAAGAAGCCACGCAACGGGAACGCCACGAGCTGTTCAACCTGCCGATCATCGTCGATGCGTTGCAAGGCAAGGTCAGCCTCGACAGCTATCGTGCCTTTCTTGCCCAGGCTTACTACCACGTGCGCCACACCGTGCCACTGATGATGGCCTGCGGTGCACGCCTGCCGACGCGCCTGGAATGGCTGCGCAAAGCGGTGTGCGAGTACATTGAGGATGAATACGGCCACGAACAATGGGTGCTCAACGACATTGCCGCCTGTGGCGGTGATCGTGACGCCGTGCGTGATGGTCAGCCGTCGTTATCGATCGAGCTGATGGTCAGTTTTCTCTACGACCTGATCGCCCGGGGCAATCCGGTGGGTCTGTTCGGCATGGTGAACGTACTCGAAGGCACCAGCATCGCCCTGGCCACCCACGCGGCGGGGAGCATTCGCGATCGCCTGGCGCTGCCGGAAACGGCATTCAGCTATCTGAACTCCCACGGTTCGCTCGACATCGAGCACATGCAGACCTATCGGCGGTTGATGAATCAGCTGCAAGACCCTGACGATCAAGCGGCGGTCATTCATGCCTCGAAAGTCGTCTATCGCCTTTACGCCGACATGTTCCGTGGTCTGCCCCGCGACGCTGAGGCTCAACATGCAGCTGCATGAAGCCCGCGTGGTGCTGACCGGTGCCAGTGGCGGCATCGGCCTGGCCATCGCCAGTGCCTTGTGCGCCGCCGGTGCCAGGGTATTGGCCGTGGCGCGGCATCAGGAGGCGCTGCTGCCGCTGCTTGAGCGGTATCCGCAGAACCTGTGCTGGGTCGCCGCCGATCTGACCTTCCTCAGCGATCGGCGCAAAGTGTTGGCCGCCGCCGACGCCATTGGCGGCATCAACCTGCTGATCAACGCTGCCGGGGTCAATTACTTCGCCATGCTCGAACAGCTCGATGACGGTGACATCAACGCGATGCTGGCGGTGAACATCAGCGCGCCAATCTGCCTGACCAAAATGCTGTTGCCGCAGCTCAAGCAGGCTGACAGCGCGATGGTGGTCAACGTCGGCTCGACCTATGGCTCGATCGGTTACCCCGGTTACGCCAGTTATTGCGCGAGCAAATTTGCCCTGCGCGGATTCTCCGAGGCATTGCGCCGCGAGCTGGCCGACACGCGGGTCAGTGTGTTGTATGTCGCGCCCCGCGCCACCCGCACCTCGATGAATAGCGCCGCTGCACAAGCCTTGAACGATGCCCTCAAGGCCAGCGTTGACGATCCGCAGACCGTGGCGTCGGCAGTGATGCATGCGATTGCCGGCGACCGTCGGGATCTGTACCTAGGCTGGCCGGAGCGATTTTTCGTCCGTTTGAACAGCTTACTTCCGCATCTGGTGGATCGCGGCCTGCGCAAGCAATTGCCACTGATCCGCCGTCTCAGTGAAAAACCTGATAACGAGGCTCCAACGCCATGAAAAAACTCTCCACATGCCTGCTGTTTGCCGCCCTCAGTCAAAGTGTCTGGGCGCTTGAGCCGGCTGATCAGCAACGTCTCACCGGCATCCAGCAGAACTGGGCGCACATTCAATACGAGGTTGCGGAAAAACAGCGCGCCGCGGCGTTCGAGCAATTGGCCAGCGAAGCCAACGCGTTCACCACGCAACGTCCGAATGTGGCCGAAGCCTGGATCTGGAAAGGCATCGTCACCAGCAGTTGGGCCGGTGCCGAGGGCGGGCTCGGCGCTTTGGGCAAAGCCAAGGACGCTAAGGCGGACCTGGAAAAATCCCTGACGCTTGACCCCAAGGCCCTGCAAGGCTCGGCATACACCAGCCTCGCTGCATTGTACGACCGGGTACCGGGCTGGCCGATCGGCTTCGGCGACAGCGACAAGGCCGAGCAATTGCTCAAACAAGCCCTGCAGCTCAACCCCGATGGCATCGACAGTCTGTACTTCTGGGGCGACCATCTCTACCGTCAGAAGCGCTACGCTGAAGCCAAGGCAGCGCTGATCAAGGCCAGACAAGCCGCACCCCGTGCGGGCCGCGAAAGCGCCGATACCGGGCGTCGTAAAGAGATCGACGCCTTGCTGGTGGACGTGAACAAGAAACTCGACTGAAAGGAGTGCGCGTGCGTTTATTACTGATCGAGGATGACGTGGCGCTGGGTGAAGGCATCTATCAGGCGCTGGGCCGCGAGGGTTACACGGTCGACTGGCTCAAGGACGGCAGCAGCGCCTTGCATGCGCTGCTCAGCGAAACGTTTGACGTCGCCGTGCTGGACCTCGGCCTGCCGCGCATGGATGGCCTCGAAGTGTTGCGTCGTCTGCGTGACAGCGGTTCGAACCTGCCGGTGTTGATTCTCACCGCTCGCGATGCCACCGAAGACCGCATTGCCGGACTCGACGCCGGTGCTGACGATTACCTGGTCAAACCCTTCGACCTCGCCGAACTCAAAGCCCGCCTGCGTGCCCTGTTGCGCCGCAGTGCCGGGCGCGCCCAGGCGCTGATCGAACACGCCGGCATCAGCCTCAACCCCGGCACCCAGCAGGTCAGTTATCAAGGCCAACCGGTCGCGCTCACCCCCAAGGAATATCAGCTGCTGCACGAACTGCTGTCGCCGCCGGGCCGGGTGATGACCCGCGATCAATTGATCCAGTTGCTTTACGGCTGGAATGAAGAAGCGGAAAGCAACACCCTCGAAGTGCACATTCATCACCTGCGCAAGAAGTTCTCTACCGACCTGATCCGCACCATCCGCGGCGTGGGTTATCTGGTGGAGGAACGTCGATGACCTCGATCCGCCGGCGCACGCTGACCCTGATCATCGGCCTGTTACTGGCCGGTCTGGCGGTACTCAGCCTCTTCAACGTGCATGACAGCAACCACGAAATCGCCGAGGTCTACGACGCGCAATTGGCGCAGAACGCACGCCTGTTGCAGGGCGTAATGCGTATGCCGATGGCGAGTACCGAGCACGCGCAGTTGTATCAGGCGTTCAATCAGGCTCTCGGCGAAGCCAAGCCACGGGTTGATGGACATCCTTACGAAAGCAAAATCGCCTTCCAGGTGTGGAACCCGCAAGGCGAGGTGCTGGTACACACCGCCAGTGCGCCCTCCTTCACTGCGCCGCCGACGAGAACGGGCTTCAGCGACGTGGTCGATCTGAAAGGTCGGCAATGGCGAGCGTTCATGCTGGAAGACAAGCAGAACGGCCTGCGCATCTGGGTCGGCGAGCGCGACGATGTGCGCACCGACCTGGTCGACCGCATCGTGCGCCACACGCTGTGGCCGAACATGCTCGGCAGCCTGATCCTCGCCGCGATGATCTGGCTGGCCATAGGCTGGGGGCTCAAGCCCCTGGCAGACATGGCGGCGACTCTGCGCGCCCGTCACAGTGGTTCACTTGAGCCGCTGCAACTGACGCCCCTGCCCAGTGAGCTGGAGCCAATGCAGGCAGCGCTCAATCGCATGCTCGCGCAGATTCAGGAGGTGCTCGGCCGGGAGCGTCGCTTTATCGCCGATGCCGCGCACGAAATGCGCACGCCGCTGGCGGTGCTGCGGGTGCATGCGCAAAATCTGCAGGAGGCCGGTACCGAAGAAGAACGTCGTGAGTCGCTGGAATTTCTGATCTCCGGAGTCGACCGCACCAGCCGACTGGTCAACCAGCTGCTGACAATGGCGCGCCTTGAACCCAAACCCGACCCGCCGCCACTGCAACGCATTGATCTCAGCGAAACCGTACGCAACAGCCTGGTGCAATTGACACCGTGGTTGCTGAGCAAACACCTTGAGTTGATCTTCGAGGTCAGCGACCAACCGTTTCATGTCCTCGCCGACCCCGCCGCCATCGATATCGCGCTGAATAACCTGATCACCAACGCGGCGAATTTCTCCCCCGAACACGGTGCGATCACCGTGCACCTGAGCAAGTCTGATGGCTTCTGTCATTTGACGGTCGACGATCAAGGGCCGGGAATCGATGAATCGGACAGAGAGCGATTGTTCGAGCGTTTCTACAGCCGTGGCACGGCGCATGGCGCCGGGTTGGGGTTGACCATTGTCAACACCATCGCGATGCGACTGAACGGACGGATTGAACTGGCGAACCGCGCAGAGGGAGGTTTGAGGGCGACGTTATCGATTCCGGCAGGGGAATGATCATCCGATTGATTCAGCTGTATGCCGCGGGCCCCAAATACCTGCTGCTCAGCGCTCTGCTCTACGCGCCTGGCTCGTTGATTCAGCTGGGCACGTTGAAAACGCGCCAGGGCCAGCCGCTCAGCGGTCCGGAAACGGGTGTGTTGATCATCATCTGGGCCGTCGCGATTTACGCTGGCCGGATGTTGTGGGCCGGAACGCTGAATTTGTAAGGTGCACCAGCGTTTGCGCTAGACCGCCAGTACGCTGCAGGGAACCTGGTACAGAATATGTTCGGTGGTACTTCCCAGCAGTTTTTCCAGCCCGTGACGTTGAACCCTGCCCATCAC
>JARDZH010000103.1 GCA_029240955.1 Pseudomonas sp.
TAATCGCGGTTCCGGTAGCACGGAGAATAATAAAAGCAAGGATAAAACCGACAAGCGGCAATAGTGGCACATTGATTATATGATGGCACACTGACATATTGAGCGCCGTATTAACCCCCTCGTGAGCATCATGAAAGCCCTTATGTCACTTCTGGCAGCCTGTGCGCTGATCAGCGGGTGCAATGGAATGTCCACCGCGTTTGTAAAGGATCCTGTTAACGACCAAGCTTTTCTCGTCCATTCCGGTGGACCGCTGCCCATGCTGTTAATGGGAACTGCGGTGCAGTGGAATGAAGAGTACGCGGTCACGGTCAAGCACCTTCCTTATGTATCGGGGTCGGTCTTCGAGGGCAGGGGAGACGTACAGTTCTTCCGTCACAAGGCGGCGCAAGCGCCGCAGTGGCGTCAGTATCAACCGGGCGAAACCGTCACGGCGGTAGGCTTCAACTCTTTCTACATCCCGACGCAGGGACAAGGAAAAGCGTTGACTGCCATGGTTCGTCTGAGCGCGACCGATGGGGGCGTCATGTATGGCACCCACACCGGTTCGACAGTAAAAGGCATGTCCGGCGGGCCGGTGTTTGCTGAAGATGGCGAGGCGGTCGGTATCAGCGTCGCCTATCTGGACAAGAGCCGGTTGCAGGAGCTCAAGCGCGCCGATCTGTCCAGCGAAGCGCAGGTGAGCATCTTCCTGCCGTATGCCGAAATCAACCGCGAATGGCAGCGCTACTCGGCGCAGCTGGCCGGCAAGAGCAAGCCTGCGCCTGCTCCTGTCGGACTCTCGGTCGCTTCAGTTCACTGATGGTATGAACTGACCCCGTGGATCAGCGCTCGCGCAGCGCTTCCTTGGCGCGGTTCAGCGGTTTGATCAGGTAGTCGAGAATGGTCTTTTCCCCGGTACGGATGTCCACACTGGCCACCATACCGGGGACGATCGCGAACGACTTGCCCGCCTTGTTTTTCAGTACGTCCGAATTAGTGCGGATGTACACCCGGTAGTAGAAGATTTCCGGCTTGGCTTCGTCCTGAATGGTATCCGGAGAGATGGTCACGACCTTGCCGTCCAGACTGCCGTAGATCGAGTAGTCGTAGGCCGTGATCTTCACCTTGGCTTCCTGGTCGGGGTGAATAAACGCGATGTCCCGCGGGTTGATGCGGGTCTCGATCAGCAGTTGCTCATCCTGCGGCACGATCTGCATCAATTGGCCATTGGGCGGGATCACCCCGCCGATGGTTGTCACTTCGATGTCTTTGACGATCCCCCGTACCGGCGAGCGCAGTGTCAGTCGTGACAACGAATCCGCACGCCCGCGCACCACCTCCGCAAGCGAATCTGCCTCGGCGCTGGCCTTGGCCAGGTCCTGGCGAGCATCGACCATATAGTCGGAGCGCGCTTCGGTGGCTTTGAGTTCCAGTTCAGACCGCTGGCGGTTGAGACGGATCACCTCGACCCGACTCGACGCGCCGATCTTCGCCAGGTTCTCAGTGATTGCCAGTTCGCTGCGCACCAGTTTCAAAGAGTCCTGGATGCCGGCCAGCGTCTCGCGAAGGCCGCGCTGGCGGGTGTTATACAGCTCTGTCTCGGCACGGATCAGTTCGGGCCAGGCGTCGAGCGCAGGCGGGAACTTCAGCGGCTGGCCGCTGGCTTCCGCCTGCAAACGGCTGACGCTGGCGAGCGTGGCGCGGTACTTGGCTTCGCTTTCGCCGACATTGGACTGGGTCTTGATCGGGTCGAGCTGGGCAAGCACTTCACCGCGCTCGACCAGATCGCCTTCGCTGACGTTCATCTGCGTGACGATCCCGCCTTCCAGCGACTGGATGACCTGCTCGCGCGAGCTGGGAATGACCTTGCCGGTGCCGTTGGACACCTCGACAACTTCAAACCACGCCGCCCAGAGCAGGAAGCTGCCGAGCATCAGCGCGCAGACCCAGACCACCCGACTCGCGCGCACCACGGCGTATTCGTCGGCACCGTCCAGATAAGAGGCCGGTGCCGCTGGCATGCGGATCGCTACGTTATTGCTCATGGCCGATCTCCTTTGGGCTGCCGAAGTTGCGCCAGCGCCGCATCCCGCGGGCCGTCGATGACGATGCGGCCGTTGTCGACCACGATGATCCGGCTGACCCGTTGCAGCACGCTGAGTCGGTGGGTGGCGATCACCATCGTGCGGCCTTCGCTCCAGAGCATCAGGTCGTCGAGCAGCTTGCGTTCTGTGACGTCATCCAGCGAAGCCGTCGGTTCATCGAGCAGCAGGACTTGCGGCTGACGCAGCAACAGACGGGACAGCAACAGGCTCTGCCGTTGTCCGCCGGACAGCCCGAGGCCACCCTCGAGAATCAGGTGGTCCAGCCCTTTGGGCAGTTTGCGGATGAAGTCCAGAGCGCCGCTGATCGACAGCGCCGCGAGCAGTTCCTGATCGCTGGCACGCCCGGCGCCCAGCACCAGGTTATCGCGCAGGGTGCCGTGAAACAGACGCGCATGCTGTTGCAGCAGGCCGACGTCGCGGCGCAGGTCTGCAGGATCAATGTGCGCCATGGCGATGCCGTCCAGCGTCAGGTCACCGGTCGCCAGATCCATTGCGCCCGCCAGGCCTTGCAGCAGCGTGGACTTGCCGGCGCCGTTGCGACCGAGCACCGCGATGTGCTCGCCACGCCGTATGCGTAGCTCTCCGATATCCAGCGCCGACGGGGTCTCCGGGCTGTAACGCAAGCTCACGTCCTTGAAGTGGTAGTCGCCATGAATGACCGGCAAATGCACCCGCTTGCTGCCTTCGGGGTGGTCCACCGGCAGCTGCATCATGCGATTGAGGCCCTGCAACGCGACCTTGGCTTGCTGCCAGCGCGTCAGCACATGGTTGAGCTGCGCCATCGGCGCCATCATTCGCGAGGCCAGCATCGACGCGGCCACCAGACTGCCGGTGGTCAGATCGCCCGCAATCACCATTGGCGTGCCGAACACGATGACCACCGCAAACACAGCGCTCTGTACGTTCTGAACCCAGGTGACCAGCCCGTTGGTCAAGGTGCGCAATTGCAGCGCGGTATCAGCCGAAGTGGCGTTGTAATGGTTCCACTGTTCCTGAAAGCGCTGCTCGGCCTGCAGCGCCTTGATGTCGTCCAGGCCCTGGATGCTTTCCACCAGCATGGCGTTGCGCAACGCCGATTCGCGCATATTGGCGTTCGCCAGCCGCGCCAGTTTGCGCTGATAGAGAAGGCCCGGCAGCAACATGACGATCAAGGCGACGATGGGAATCACCACCAGCACACCGCCGATCAGATAAAACACCAGCAGGAACAGGAAGAAGAACGGCAGGTCCGCGAGCGCTGTCGCGGTACTGGAGGTGATCAGATCGCGGATCTGCTCCAGCTCACGCAGTTGCGCAATGAACGAACCGGTCGACTTGGGGCGAACCGAATTGCGCAGCCGCAAGGCATGGCCGTAGACCAGATCCGACACCCGCAAGTCGGCCCGCTTGCCCAACAGATCGGTGATGCGCAAGCGCATGATGCGCATCACGAAGTCAAACACCACGGCCAACAGCACGCCGCCGAACAGCACATACAGCGTCGGCAGCGACTCGGCGGGAATCACCCGGTTGTAGACCTGCATGGAAAACAGCACGCCGGCCATGCCCAGCAGGTTGGCGACCAGCGAGGCGAGCATCACGTTGGAGTATGGCCGCAGGTCGCGCAGCACGATGCGCCGGAACCAGTGCTCATCGTACGGCTGGACGTAATCGTCGGTGCGCACGTCGCTCAGCGGTCGGGCCGGGCGCATGATGACGGTTCGGCGCAAGCGCTCGCCGAACGCTTGCAACGGCATGCGGTTCTGCAGGCCTTGATCGCCGCTCAGCGCGATGCCGATTTCGTTGTCGTCGATGCTTTGCACCACGCCGACCTGGCCGTCGTGCAGCTCCACCACCAGCGGCGTACGCCAATGGCTCAGATCGCCCGGCGCCTGCCCGGCGAATTTAACGGTCAGGCCTGCCTGACGCGCCATCTGCCGGACGACATCGTCCAGATCGCGGTCGGGGCGTTGCGAGGCGATGCGTACGGTTTCTTCGGAGACTTCCAGCCGGTAATGGCGAGCCACCAGCAAGACGGCTTCCATCCACTGGCTGTAGTCGGGGGGCAGGGTGCCGTGGCTCGGTTCGGTGCTGGGGATAATCGCGGCATCATTCATGGCAGAATCCTCACACCTTGTAACGTACGGTCTTCAAGTGCGAAGGCGCGCCGCAGGCCGCCGCTGTTGTAAAGACAGTCGATTTGCAGACGTCGCAGGTCCGCCTGGGTCGAGGCCAGGTCGAAATGCGACTGATGGATTTCCTGTTCGGCGTTGAGCAAGTCCAGCAGCGGGCGAGTGCCCAGCTCCAGATACTGCCGGCCGTACAGCGAGCGGGCTTCGCTGATGCTGGTCTGGCGCATCTGCAAGGCATCGAGCCGGCGGGTGAGGCCGAAGGTCTGAACCCGGGCCTCGGCCAGGCCGCGAGTCGCTTCCAGCCGCGCCGTGTCTTCGGCGGAGTCGGCGGCGGTCAGCGCATAACCGGCGGCGCGGCTGCGAGCGGTGGTCGCGCCACCCTGATAGATCGGCACCTCGACGTTGACGTAGATCCCCGCCTGAGTCCGGTCCATCGCCGGGTTGTTGTCGTTGTAGCCGCTGTCCAGGTAATGGTTGACTGACGGTTCAAGGGAGATGGTCGGATAGCCTTCCGACCGGGAACGCGCCAGTTCCGCTTGAGCTTCATCACGCTGCGCCAGCGCCACCAGTACGGCGGGCAGGGCATCGATCGAAGGCTCGGGGCTTTCGCACGCGTGCGCTGCAGTGGGCGGAATGTCGTCCGCCACTTCAGCTGTGGTCGCGCGGCCCATCAGCGTGCTGAGCGCGGCTTGCCAACGGGCGTATTGCGCCTTGTATTCCTGCAGGGTCGCCATTGCGCCCTCGGAGCGCGACTGAGCCTGAACCACATCCGAGCGGGTGCTGGCGCCCATGTCGCTGCGCTGTTTAGCCAGTTCGACGATTTCACCGACGCCTTGAATCTGCTGGCGGGCAATCTGCAGCAGATTGCGGTAACGCTGCACTTCGATCCAGGCGTAGGCGGTGTCGCGGGCGGTCTGGTCCACGGTGAGCAGAATCTGCGCCTGACTGCGCGCGACCCTTGCTTTGGCGACTTCGACGGCATTCGACACCTTGCCGAAGTCGTAGAGCATCTGCTTGAGCGAGATGTTCAGCGCCTGGGTGTTGCGATCCCCTCCATAGCCGGTGTCCAGGCCGGAGCGGATGCCGCCGCTGACTTGCGGGTAGTAACCGGCCTCGGCGACATTGATGCCTTCGGCCTGTTGATAAAGCGTGCCCACCGATTGCGCGATGCTCGGGTGCCAGGACACCGCTTGTTGAATGGCCTGATCGAGCGTCAGGGTCGGGGTTGCAGCCGGCTGCTCGCGGCGCGGCGGAGGTTGTCCGGCGCGTTTGGTAGCAGGTCGCGGCTTGTTGAGCGTGGAAGGGCTGAGGTTGCGAAGCTCAGGGGCGATGTAATCATCGGCGCCCTTCGCTGAATGGCTGGCAAGCAGAAGTGCGGTCGCCAACAGTGCGACGCAGAAGTGCCGTGTGATAGTTACTGTCGTGTCACAGGCATGAGCTGACTTCACTAGAATCCCTTACTGAAAGTCCACAGGCGCTGTGAAGGCCAGGCGGATCGCCCGGCTTTCACAGTGCCTGCGGTAGAGCCGACTTCTTATTTCAAACTACTTGTATGCCGTTCTGTACCCATAGGTGATGAGTCGGATCCTCCGTTGGTGTGTATTGGGTGTACTCCAGCCCGTCGGCCAACTGCGTACCGTCGGCGGTCCACTGACCGGTCATGTGCACGCTGTCCTGCTCGCTGCCTTTGATGAAGAGCGTGCTCTGATCCGATTCAGTGACTGCCACCAGATCCGACAGGCTGAGCGTCAGGTGCACGGCGCTGGTGTCGTTGAGGTCGATGATTTCGATGTTGCTCAACCGGTCCTGCAGGTTGCCCAGATCGATGGACGCATCGCCGCCAGCCCACAGCAGCGTGTCGGTACCTGTCCCGCCATTCACCGCGACGAAGTCCTGATCGCTGATGATCAGCGTGTCGTCACCTGCGCCGCCATCGAGCGTCACCGCACCCCCTTGCGAGCCGTCCAGCGTGTCATTGCCTTCGGTTCCGGTAAGGGTTTCGCCGCCGCTGCTTGCGGCCAGCATGCTGAACGAAGAGCCGTCGTCATCCACGCTGGCGATGGACGCCCGCGCAGTACCCGCCTGGTCCAGATCAATGGTCAGGGTTGCGGTATCGACAGTGCCGTTCGGGTGAGTCAGGTGATAAGTGAAGACATCTTCCTGCCCGATCACGGCGTTGGTCAGCCCGGCTTTCAGCGTGTAGGTGTAGCTGCCGTCGGCGCGGACCAGCAACGTGCCGTAGTTACCGGTAACGCTGGTGCCGTTGTAGCCAGGCTGAACGAAGGTTCCGGCCGCCGCCATCACGCTCAGCACGGTCAGCGAAGAACCCAGTACGTCAGCGCCGCCGCCCGCAGTGTCGGTCAGCAGATTGCCGGCCACCGGCGTGTAGCTGTTGACCACGAACTGGTTGGTATAGGTAGCGGAGTTGATCAGGCCCACGTTGATCGAAGTCGCCACTGCCACACCGCCCACCGTCAGGTTGACCCGGTAAGTGCCGGGTGTCTGATCGTCGACCACTGCGCCGTACGCGCCACCGCCCAGCCCCAGCAGCGTGTTGCCTGCCCAGCTTTTCACCACCACGTACTGGCCAGTGGAGGTGTTGAGTTTGGAGAGCGTCAGGTTCACCGAACCCAACAGCGACAGCAGGCTGCTGGAAGACAGC
>JARDZH010000104.1 GCA_029240955.1 Pseudomonas sp.
CCCTGAAAAACCAGGCGGCGTGATTCACCGGCGATGTTGAGCACGCCTTTGTAACGCAGCAGTTGTTTGCCGTGGTCTTCGAGCAGGTCGTTCATGAAGGCGCTGAGCTTGTCGATGTCCAGCGGCTTGTCGGTGCGCAGCACCAGGCTGGAGATACGGTCAGCACTTTCTCCCGCAGGCGCTACAGGACGCAGGCTGAGGCCGCCGCCAAGATCGGCATTAAGGTTGAAGCCGCGTACGTCCAGCAGTTCGGCGAGGTCGATGCTGCCGTGATCCACCGTGCGAATCGGCGCGCGGCGGTTGATGCGCGACAAGCGTGCGCTCAGTGACTCGAACGCTGCATCGTCCACCAGATCGCGCTTGCTGATCAGCAAACGGTCGGCAAAGCCGATCTGCGCCTGAGCGATGGTCTGGGTCAAGTGAACGTCGGCGTGAGCGGCGTCCACCAGCGTGATGATGCCGTCGAGGATGTAGCGATCGCGCAGTTCTTCGTCGATGAAGAAGGTCTGCGCCACTGGCGCGGGATCGGCAAGGCCGGTGCATTCGATCACCAAACGGTCGAACGCGATTTCGCCGCTGTCTCGGCGTTCAAGCAGCAGATACAGCGCTTTGGTGAGGTCCGTGTGAATCGTGCAGCAGACGCAGCCGTTGGACAGTGTCATGACCTGCACCGGCTCGTCGCCTAACAGCTGGCTGTCGATGCCCGCGTCGCTGAATTCGTTCTCGATCACGGCGATCTTCAGACCGTGCTCGGCCTTGAGCAGATGCCGCAGCAACGTGGTCTTGCCTGCGCCGAGAAAGCCGGTCAGAACGGTAACGGGGATAGGCTGCAACTCGGTCATAAGGCTCCAGAGCATGTCACGTCAGGCTGAAATGAAAACGCGCCACAGGCAGTGGCCTGTGGCGCGTGGGTCAAACGATAACTCAGTACGAGCGGATCAACAGCATTTTGGCCCCGCTTTGCCTCCGTATCTGGCCTCTTGTCGCTCCCGGAAGAACTCCTCGTAGGTCATCAGCGGCTTGTCGGGATGCGTTGCCTGCATGTGCTCGACGTAGTTGTCGTAATCCGGCATGCCCACCATCAGACGAGCAGCCTGACCGAGGTATTTCCCGAGGCGACTCAGGTCATTGAACATGGGCAAACCCTCTCGTATTGCAGTTCATCAAACACGCGACGCCGGCGGCATGGCCTGGAACGGTGCTTCCTTGTCGGTGCGCTCCTTCCTGCCCCAGGCGGCGATACCGACCTTCAAGGCGTAGAACAGAATGCTGAACACGACGAACAGGAACAGTATGGTCAGACCTGCGTTGGTGTACGCGTTGAAGATCACGTGCTGCATCTGGTCCATGGTCTTGGCCGGAGCCAGGATTTGTCCTGCGTCCGCTGCGGCGCTGTACTTCTTGGCCAGCGCCAGGAAGCCTACCGCAGGGTTGGAATCGAACAGCTTGATGAAACCTGCGGTCACGGTGCAGATCAGCAGCCAGGTCGCAGGCAACACCGTCACCCACACGTAGCGCTGACGCTTCATCTTCACCAGCACCACGCTGGCAAGCATCAGAGCGATACCGGCGAGCATCTGGTTGGAGATACCGAACAGCGGCCACAAGGTGTTGATACCGCCCAACGGGTCGATCACGCCTTGGTAGAGCAGATAGCCCCACAGCGCGACGCAACCGCCGGTGCCAATGGCGTTGGCAGTCCAGGATTCAGTGCGCTTGAGCGCCGGCACGAAACTGCCCAGCAGGTCCTGCAGCATGAAGCGGCCTGCGCGAGTGCCGGCGTCTACCGCGGTCAGGATGAAGAGCGCCTCGAACAGGATCGCGAAGTGGTACCAGAACGCCATGGTGTTTTCACCTGGCAGCGCCTGGTGCAGGATCTGCGCGATACCCACCGCCAAGGTCGGCGCACCGCCGGCACGCGCCAGAATGGTGTTCTCGCCGATGTCCTTGGCAACCGCAGTGAGCTGCTCAGGCGTGATGGTGAAACCCCAGTTGCTGACGGCAGTCGCAACCGCGACCACGTCGCCGCCGACCACTGCGGCCGGACTGTTCATCGCGAAGTAAACGCCCGGCTCGATGACCGAAGCGGCAACCATTGCCATGATGGCAACGAAGGACTCCATCAACATGCCGCCGTAACCGATGTAGCGGGCGTTGACTTCGTTATCCAGCAGCTTGGGCGTGGTGCCCGAGGAAATCAGCGCATGGAAGCCCGAGACCGCGCCGCAGGCGATGGTGATGAACAGGAACGGGAACAGCGTGCCTTTCCAGACCGGGCCGGTGCCGTCGGTGAACTGAGTCAGCGCCGGCATTTTAAGCTCGGGCGCAAGGACCAGAATACCGATCGCCAATGCCACGATGGTGCCGATCTTCAGGAAGGTCGACAGGTAGTCACGTGGTGCCAGCAGCAGCCAGACCGGCAGCATTGCTGCGACGAACCCATAGCCCACCAGCATCCAGGTGATCTGCACACCGGTGAAGGTGAACATCGGTGCCCAGTTTGGATCTGCTGCAACCGAGCCGCCCAGCCAGATGGAGGCCAGCAGCAGCACGACGCCGATAATGGAGATCTCGCCGATACGGCCCGGACGGATGTAGCGCATGTACACGCCCATGAACATCGCGATCGGGATGGTCGCCATCACCGTGAACATGCCCCACGGGCTCTCAGCCAGGGCCTTGACCACGATCAGCGCCAGCACCGCAAGGATGATGATCATGATCAGGAAGCAGCCGAACAAGGCGATGGTGCCGGGGATCCGACCCATTTCCTCGCGGACCATGTCGCCCAGTGAACGGCCGTTACGGCGTGTGGAAAGGAACAGGATCATGAAGTCCTGCACCGCACCGGCCAGCACCACGCCTGCGATCAGCCAGAGCGTGCCGGGCAGATACCCCATCTGCGCCGCCAGCACCGGACCGACCAACGGTCCGGCGCCTGCGATAGCCGCGAAGTGGTGACCGAAAAGAATATGTTTGTTGGTCGGCACATAGTCCAGACCATCATTGTTGACCACCGCCGGCGTCGCACGCAGCGGATCGAGCTGCATAACGTGCCTGGCAATGAACAGGCTGTAATAACGATAAGCAACCAGATAGATGGCAACCGCTGCCACCACGATCCACAAGGCGTTGATCGCCTCTCCGCGGCGCAAGGCCACGACCCCCAAAGCACAAGCCCCAACGATTGCAACGATGAGCCAGGGAACGTGGCGCATCAGACTATTATTATTTTTCATCTTCTTATTCCAGCAGAGTTGACTAGAAGGCAGCTCTGCGAGTTTAGCGCTGTCGCAGCGAAAGGCCACCCCCCACATTGGTCTAGAAGATGTTTTGTCGCTGGATGGAAAATACCGTCGTTATAGGGACGCAAACTCGGGCTCTGTGGGAAGCCGTGATAGCTCGCGACAGCCCACCTTCAGCTGCCGCAGATGCAAGATTCATGGGCCCCGTCGCGAGCTGGCGCTCCCTCCTACAGAAGGTGGGGGCCCCAAGAGGTCACGGCGTCGCAAATCTTGCCTACATCGCTGTCCGATGTGGCCATTCGGGTCTATCGTCGAAAGATGAAAACCGACCCTGACCGCCCGGCGCAGGCAGTCGAACCCAAGAGAGTGCATTCGATGACCGAGCCACATGCAGATCGCCGTCGTTTCAAACGCATCGCCTTCGACGCCAGAACCGAGCTGAGTCAAGGCGACCAGCGCTGGAAGGTGCAATTGGTGGATCTTTCGCTCAAAGGGCTATTGATCCAGCGTCCCGAACCCTGGACCGGAGACCCGGCGGCCGAATTCAAAGTCGACATCCATCTGAGCCCCGACGCGCACGTGAAGATGGACGCACGATTGATGCACGACGACAACCAGCAGTTGGGTTTTGTCTGCGAGCACATCGGGCTGGAATCAATCAGCCACCTTAAGCGGCTGATCGAGTTGAATCTGGCGGATCACGACGAACTGGATCGCGAGCTGGCGGCGTTGATCGAGGTTTGATGCCTTTCACGTCCGTAGGAGCGCGCTTGCCCGCGATCACGCCAGTGCATTCACCACATTTGCGTCGTCTGAAGTAACAGTCGCGGGCAGGCGCGCTCCTACAGAAAAGTGCGCGTGTTCTTACTCGAACAGCGCATCAAGGGCCTGTTCCAGGCGGGTGACGGCGATGATCTGCAAGCCATTCGGCGACTCTTTCGGCGCGTTGGCCTTGGGCACGATGGCGCGCTTGAAACCATGCTTGGCCGCTTCCTTCAAACGTTCCTGCCCGCTAGGCACCGGCCGCACTTCACCGGAAAGCCCGACCTCACCAAACACCAACAAGTCATGCGGCAAAGGCCGATTGCGCAAGCTCGACATCACCGCCGCCATCAGCGCCAGGTCAGACGCTGTCTCCAGCACCTTTACCCCGCCCACGACGTTCAGAAAAACATCCTGGTCGTGGGTCGGAATACCCCCATGGCGGTGCAAGACCGCCAGCAGCATCGCCAGACGGTTCTGATCCAGACCCAGCGTGACGCGCCGTGGATTGGACATATGGCTGTCGTCGACCAGCGCCTGTACTTCGACGAGCATCGGCCGAGTCCCTTCCCATGTCGCCATAACCACGCTGCCCGGCACTTCTTCCTGGGCGCGAGTCAGAAAAATCGCCGAAGGGTTTGAGACTTCTTTCAAGCCCTTGTCCGTCATGCCGAACACGCCCAGTTCGTTGACTGCACCGAAACGGTTCTTCACCGCGCGCAGCAGGCGTAAACGCCCGTCGGACTCACCTTCGAAATACAGCACGGTATCAACCATGTGCTCCAGCACGCGCGGACCGGCCAGCGCGCCTTCCTTGGTCACGTGGCCGACCAGAAAGATCGCCGTGCCGCTCTGTTTGGCATACCGCACCAGCAACGCGGCACTTTCACGAACCTGCGAAACGCCACCGGGTGCAGATTGCAATTGCTCAGTGAAAATGGTCTGGATGGAGTCGATCACCATGACCTTGGGCTGCTCGACCCGCGCCGTAGCGATGATCGATTCGATGCAGGTTTCAGTCATGACGCGCAGCTTGTCCTGCGGCAGGCCCAGTCGGCGAGCGCGCATTGCGACTTGCTGTTGGGACTCCTCACCCGTCACGTACAGCGCTGGCATGCGTTCGGCCACGTTGCACAGTGTTTGCAGCAGGATGGTGGATTTGCCGATGCCGGGGTCACCGCCGATCAGCACCACGGAGCCGTCTACCAGACCGCCGCCCAGCACGCGATCAAGCTCAGCGGAGTTGGTGGAGAAGCGCGGGATTTCTTCGACGCTGACTTCAGCCAGTGTCTTGATCTGCGCCTGAGCGCCGGCCCAACCGGTGCGGCCGCTGGGCGCGGCCGGTGCTCCGGCCTCGATCATGGTTTCAACCAGCGTATTCCAGGCACCGCAGTCTGCGCACTGCCCGGCCCATTTGGGAAAGGTCGCGCCGCACTCGGTGCAACCGTACAAGCGTTTGGCCTTGGCCATGACAACCCCAGTCGTAAAAGTCGCCATGATAACGCAGATGCCTGCTGCCTCAGCCGACAGCAAACGCGGGTTTTTGCCGCTTCGATAAAACTTAAGCGGCAAGGTCCGGTCGATTTAACGGTGCATCCGGCGCAACTGGCGTTGCTGACTAGACTGCACGAGATCAATTCATCTGTAACAAGGAATGACCCATGAGCGTACTCAGCGAATTCAAAGCCTTTGCCGTCAAAGGTAACGTGGTCGATATGGCCGTCGGTATCATCATTGGCGCCGCATTCGGCAAGATCGTTTCGTCGTTCGTCGGCGATGTCATCATGCCGCCACTCGGGTTGCTGATCGGCGGGGTGGATTTCAGTGATCTGGCAATCACTCTACGTGCGGCTCAAGGCGACACACCCGCAGTGCTGCTGGCATACGGCAAGTTCATCCAGACCGTGGTCGACTTTGTGATCGTCGCGTTCGCGATCTTCATGGGCGTGAAGGCCATCAACCGTCTCAAGCGCGAAGAAGCCAAAGCACCGAGCGCGCCGCCAGCGCCTTCCAAGCAGGAAGTACTGCTGGGTGAAATCCGTGATCTGCTCAAGGAACAACACAAGCCAAGCGAGCCGGTGACCGTTGACCCACGGCATCCGTTGTAAGCGCGAGCGGGGTTACCAGTAAGCTTCCACCGCGATCTGCCCAGGCTTGCGGGACAGGCTCAGCCGCATGTCCCGCGCCTTGAGCAGCGCTCGAGTATCCTCGACCATTTGCGGATTCCCGCAGAGCATGATGCGAGAATGCTCGGGCGTCAGCGCCACGCCTGCGGCACGTTCGAGTTCGCCGTTTTCAATCAGGTGAGTAATGCGGCCACTGAGTGCGCCCGCCTGTGCTTCGCGCGTTACGGTAGGCAGATAGACGAACTTGTGCGCGTACTCCGCCAGATACTCGCGCTGCATCAGCTCCGCGATCAACGGCTGATACGCAAGCTCGCGCGACTCACGCGCGCTGTAGACCAGGATGATCCGCTCGAATCTTTCCCACGCCTCGAAATCCTGCAGGATCGACAGAAAAGGCGCCACGCCTGTGCCCGTTGATAACAGCCACAAATCGCGGCCGTCCGGGAAGCGGTCCAGCGTCAGATACCCGTAGGCCTGTTTTTCGATCAACAGGCTGTCGCCCTCACGCAAGCGGCTCAGTTCGCTGGTGAACTCGCCGTCCGGCACCACGATGGAAAAGAACTCCAGAAACTCGTCATAGGGCGAAGACACCATCGAGTAC
>JARDZH010000105.1 GCA_029240955.1 Pseudomonas sp.
GGCGGGTTTCAACGAGCCGCCTTTGATCCCCATCCGCCAGTTGCTCAAAGTGCTACCGGACCGATTCATTGCGGCGCCCATCCAGCCGGCCATCGACGACCTGCACGCTATCTGGTCCGGAGCGCGCTGGCAGGCTTACGCCGTTGGCGTGCCGCCGGAGGACGAGGCTGCCGTCAGCGCAGCATCAGGCTTGGCGCCAGGCGCTCCGCTCACCAAGCCGACATCGCTCAAGCCATTCCCACCGGAAAAACACTGGTCGACGGAGGCGGCTCAATCATCCGAAGACGCCGTGCTGGTGTTCTGTCCGACAGCCGGGACATCCATCGCTGATGAAGCCACCTGGCGCATGCTCGGTCACCTTCTGCAAGGCCCGTTCTATCAGCGCCTGCGGGTCGAGCTGCAGCTGGGTTACGCGGTGTTCAGCGGCGTGCGCCAGATCGACGGGCACACTGGCCTGCTGTTCGGCGTGCAATCTCCCGCGTGCAGCGCCGCTGATTTGCTTGGCCATATCGAAGCGTTTCTGGAAAAGCTGCCAGCCTTGATCGAAGCAAGCGATGTCGCTCAGCAGCAGGTCGCGCTCGCGGCGCAGTTCGAGCCGGCACATCTGCCGAACGAACAACTGGCGGAACTGCTCTGGCAAGCACATTTGGCGGGACATGAAGCCGATTATCTGCAGCGCTTGCAACACGCGCTGGCTGACCTGAACCCGTCGACTCTGCTGGAAGCGGCGCATCGGCTGGCATCCGCGAAAGCCGGCTGGCTGATCCTGAGCAACAAGCCAGGATCGTTACCTGAACGGTAACGGTATTTCATGAAATTTCTGGCACAACGAATTTGTTAAATTGAGTAACATAGCTCCCTAACCATCTGAACGTATTCCCCTGCGGGTGCACTAAGATGATGTCACCCACCGTAGCAATCGAATGAAGGAGTCTCCTATGTCGTGGACTAAACCTGCTTACACTGATCTGCGTATCGGCTTCGAAGTCACCATGTACTTCGCTAGCCGTTGATTTCAACGCGCTGGAAAGCCTCGGTTCGCCGGGGCTTTTTTATTTGGTAACGCGGTCTTTTATTTTGCGCTCAGGTCACATCAGGAAACTGACATGTACATCCAGATTCTAGGCTCCGCCGCCGGTGGCGGTTTCCCGCAGTGGAACTGCAACTGCGTCAACTGCGCGGGTTTTCGCGACGGCAGCCTGCGTGCTCAGGCGCGTACCCAATCCTCCATCGCGATCTCGGACGACGGGGTGAACTGGGTCCTGTGCAACGCTTCGCCGGATATCCGCGCCCAGTTGCAGAATTTCGCACCGATGCAGCCCGGCAGCGCGCTGCGGGACACCGGCATCAGCGCCATTGTGCTGATGGACAGCCAGATCGACCACACGACCGGCCTGCTCAGCCTGCGCGAGGGTTGCCCGCACCAGGTCTGGTGCACCGATATGGTCCATGAAGACCTGAGCACCGGCTTTCCACTGTTCGAAATGCTCAAGCACTGGAACGGCGGCCTGAGCTGGAACCGCATCGAGCTGCAAGGCAGTTTCACCATTCCGGCCTGCCCGAACCTGCGCTTCACGCCCTTTCCACTGCGCAGCGCCGCGCCGCCCTACTCGCCGCACCGCTTCGATCCGCACCCGGGTGACAACATCGGCTTGATCGTTGAAGACCTGCGCACAGGCGGAAAACTGTTCTACGCACCGGGGCTCGGCCAGGTGGACGATGCACTGCGCGAAAAAATGCACGCGGCCGATTGCCTGCTGGTGGACGGCACGATGTGGGACGACGACGAAATGCAGCGCCGCGGCGTCGGCACGCGCACCGGTCGGGAAATGGGCCATCTGGCGCAGAACGGACCGGGCGGCATGCTCGAAGTACTCGAAGGTTTCCCTGAACAGCGCAAGGTGCTGATTCACATCAACAACACCAACCCGATCCTCGACGAAGACTCTGCCGAGCGCGCCGAGCTGGTTCGTCGCAACGTCGAAGTGGCATTCGACGGCATGAGCATCGAGCTGTAGCGATCAACCGGACCAGAATACGGAGCAAAGAACCGACATGAGCGAAGCCACTGCACTGTCCCCGGCCGAATTCGAAAAGGCCCTGCGCGCCAAGGGCGCTTACTACCACATTTACCACCCGTTCCATGTGGCGATGTATGAAGGCCGCGCGACCCGCGAACAGATTCAGGGCTGGGTCGCCAACCGTTTCTACTATCAGGTGAACATCCCGCTCAAGGACGCCGCGATCCTCGCCAACTGCCCGGATCGCGAAGTGCGGCGCGAGTGGATTCAACGCCTGCTCGACCACGACGGCGCGCCCGGCGAAGACGGCGGAATCGAAGCCTGGCTGCGTCTGGGTCAGGCGGTCGGGCTCGATCCGGATCAGATGCGCTCGCAGGAACTGGTTTTGCCGGGCGTGCGCTTCGCAGTCGACGCTTATGTGAACTTCGCCCGCCGCGCCAACTGGCAGGAAGCGGCAAGCAGCTCTCTGACCGAGCTGTTTGCGCCGCAGATCCATCAATCGCGCCTCGACAGCTGGCCCCAGCACTATCCGTGGATCGATCCAGCCGGCTACGAGTATTTCCGCACTCGTCTGGCGCAGGCGCGCCGCGATGTGGAACACGGGCTTACGATCACGCTCGCGCACTACACTACATACGAGAGCCAGCAGCGGATGCTGGAAATTCTGCAGTTCAAACTCGACATTCTGTGGAGCATGCTCGATGCCATGAGCATGGCTTACGAGCTGAACCGCCCGCCGTACCACAGCGTTACAGACCAACGGGTCTGGCATAAGGGGATTGCCCTATGACTAAGTTCGATCGAAACCTCGTTCCCAGCTGGCGCCAAGGCTATCGCTTTCAGTTCGAGCCGGCGCAGAATGGCAATGTGCTGCTCTATCCCGAAGGCATGATCAAACTCAACGACAGCGCCGGCTGGATTGGCGCTCTGATCGATGGCCAGCGCACGGTCGCGGCCATCATCGCAGAGCTGGAGCGCAAGTTTCCCAACGTTCCCGAGCTGGGAATCGATGTCGATGACTTCATGCGAGTCGCCCGCAAAGAGAACTGGATCGACCTTGACTGACATGGCAATGGCAACACCCAACCCGCTGATGCCGCCCAAGCCGGAAACCGGTTTGCCGTTGTGGCTGCTGGCCGAGCTGACTTATCGCTGCCCGCTGCAGTGTCCGTATTGCTCCAACCCGCTGGATTTCGCCAAACAGGGTCAGGAGCTGACGACCGAGCAGTGGTTCAAGGTGATGCAGGAAGCGCGGCAGATGGGGGCGGCGCAGATCGGCTTCTCCGGTGGCGAGCCGCTGGTGCGCCAGGATCTGGCGTTGCTGATCGCTGAAGCGCGCCGTCTGGGCTTTTACACCAACCTGATCACCTCCGGCATCGGCTTGACCGAGCAGAAGATCATCGACTTCAAGAAAGCGGGTCTGGACCACATCCAGATCAGCTTTCAGGCGAGCGACGAGCAGGTCAACAACATGCTCGCCGGCTCGAAAAAGGCCTTTGCTCAAAAGCTGGAAATGGCCCGCGCGGTGAAGAAGCACGGTTATCCGATGGTGCTCAATTTCGTGACCCATCGGCACAACATCGACCGGATCGACCGCATCATCGAGCTGTGCCTGGCGCTGGAAGCGGATTTTGTCGAGCTGGCGACCTGTCAGTTCTACGGCTGGGCGCATCTCAACCGGGTCGGGCTGCTGCCGACCAAAGATCAACTGGTCCGCGCCGAGGCGGTGACCAATGAGTATCGTGCCAAGCTTGCTGCCGAAGGTCGCGCGTGCAAGCTGATCTTCGTCACGCCCGATTATTACGAGGAACGCCCGAAAGGCTGCATGAACGGCTGGGGGAGCATTTTTCTCACCGTGACGCCGGACGGCACCGCCCTGCCCTGCCATGGTGCCCGGCAGTTGCCGATCCAGTTTCCGAACGTGCGCGATCACAGCATGCAGCACATCTGGTATGACTCGTTCGGCTTCAACCGTTTTCGCGGTTATGACTGGATGCCCGAGCCGTGCCGCTCGTGCGACGAGAAAGAGAAAGACTTTGGCGGCTGCCGCTGCCAGGCGTTCATGCTGACGGGCGATGCCGCCAATGCCGACCCGGTATGCAGCAAATCCCCACATCACGGAATGATCACTCAGGCGCGCGACGAAGCAGAAACAGCCACCCTAACTATCGAGCAGTTGGCCTTCCGCAATGACAGAAACTCACGCCTCATCGCAAAATCCTCCTGAGCCATTCACTGCGGCCCAAGCGGTCGCAGCCGGCGTCGACTTCGCCGAGCTGGATGTCAACTCTGCCGGCCTGTTCTGGAACGAATACCGGCCCGAGGACGGCGCTTGCCGGATCTGGCATTGGTACGCCGGGCATGTGCATTGCCTGACGCCGGATGGCTTCAGCGTGCGGAGCCGGGTTTATGAGTACGGCGGCGGCTCGTTCTGCCTGGCTGACGATGCGGTGGTGTTCGTCAATGAAGCCGATCAGCAGCTGTACCGACAGGCGCTGGACGGCAGCGCGCCGGTACAACTGACTCAGGGCGACATGCACTATGGCGGCGTATTCTTCACCAACGGTCAGATTCTCGCCGTGGAAGAAGACGGAAACACTCACCGACTGGTGGCGATAGCTCTGACGGACGGTGATCGCAGCGTGCTGGCCGAAGGTGCGGACTTCTACGCTTCACCAGTCGTGAGTGCGGATGGCGCTCGTCTGGCGTGGATTGAATGGCAGCGTCCGCATCAGCCGTGGACCCGCACTCGCTTGATGTGCGCTGAGCGTCAGGATGATGGCCGGTGGTCGGCTGCGCGCTGCATCGCTGGAGACGAATCGGAAGAATCTCTGCAACAGCCACGCTTTGACGCACAGGGGCTGTTGTATTGTCTGACCGATCGCGGCGGATTCTGGCAACCGTGGGGCGAAACCGCTTCAGGCTTTTCGGCATTGCCGGCGGCAGCGGCGGACCACTCTTCCGCGCCGTGGCAACTGGGCAGCTGCACATGGCTGCCCGTGAGCGGCGGGTATCTCGCCACATGGTTCGAGAACGGCACGGGCGTGCTCGGGTTGCGCGACGCAGATGGCGTGATCGAAGACTACAGCACGGACTACAGCCGCTTCCGCAGTCTGGCGCTGGATGAAGCGTTCATCTATTGCATTGCTGCGTCGGCGGTCAGCACTTCAGCCGTTATCGCCATTTCGCGTACCGACCACAGTGTTCAAGTATTGGCTGGCGGCGGCGCGCCCTTACCGCCGGAACGCATCAGCCGCCCGCAACCTTTGCGCTACCCCAGCGGCGAAGGCGAAGCGCACGGCTACTTTTACCCGGCCATGAATACCGAAGAGAAGCCGCCACTGGTGGTGTTCATTCATGGCGGACCCACATCGGCCTGTTACCCGGTGCTGGACCCCCGCATTCAGTTCTGGACCCAGCGCGGCTTTGCCGTGGCTGACCTGAACTACCGTGGCAGCACCGGCTACGGACGCGCGTATCGCCAGAGCCTGCATCTGAACTGGGGCGTCGTGGACGTCGAAGACGCCTGCGCGGTTGTCGCCCATCTCGCCGAGCGTGGGCTGATCGACAAGGACAAGGCATTCATTCGCGGTGGCAGTGCCGGCGGCTACACAACCTTATGTGTATTGGCATTCCAGGACGTATTCCGCGCCGGCGCGAGCCTGTACGGCGTCAGCGACCCGATTGCGCTGGCGAAGGCGACGCACAAGTTCGAAGGGGATTATCTGGACTGGCTGATTGGCGATCCCGAGCGGGACGTCGAGCGCTATAAAGCCAGAACGCCGTTGTTGCATGCCGACCGGATCAAAGTGCCGGTGGTGTTCTTTCAGGGGGAACTGGATGCCGTGGTCGTCCCTGAGCAGACACGCGCGATGCTTGATGCATTGGTAAAGCGCGGCATCCCGGCCGAGGGGCATTTCTATCCCGAAGAACGTCACGGTTTCCGCAAGGCCAGCAACCAGGCCCATGCGCTGGACGCTGAATGGCGCTTTTACCGCGACGTTCTCAACTGAGTGCTCACCGCGCACGGCGTTGGCAGCCGTGCGGGGGCTTCAGGCGCTCTGCGTCATTTTCGTGTGACGATGATGTAGACCGCGTGAATGATGCCCGGAATGTAGCCCAGCAGGGTCAGCAGGATGTTCAGCCAGAATGCGCCACCCAGGCCGACTTGCAGGAACACACCCAGCGGAGGCAGCAGGATGGCGAAAATAATGCGAATGATGTCCATGAGTAAGCTCCTGATTAGTGGCCTTCGAAGGCCAGACAGCTAATCGACCCTGAGCGCGGATCAGGGTTCCGCTGGCTCTGGCACGGGGCCAGTAGCGTTTCGCTAGAAAACGAGGTTTTGGGCTGAGGCTTTGCTTACAGGATGTTTCGGAGGGGTGCAGCGGTGTACGCGTCTGCCTAAGTGGGAGGGAGCGTCAGCTCGCGACGGGCATGAAGCGATTTGCGTAGGAGCCAGCTTGCTGGCGAAGCAATCTCAACGATATGCAGGCGATATGTCCAGAAGGGCCTCTCGCGAGCTACGCTCCCTCCCACGTTGAGCATGCAGCAATTGCGGTGTCTGCCACGGCCCTTCGCGAGCAAGGCGGATCGCCGCCCCGGTCGCTCCTACGAGATTCGTGCAGGATTTGTGGGAGCCAACTGTCTGCAAAGACGGGGTGTCAGGCGACACAGATGT
>JARDZH010000106.1 GCA_029240955.1 Pseudomonas sp.
CATGATGTTCAACACCCCGTGCGAGATCAAACCGATCAGCCCGGTGCTGGCCAAGGCGATGGACCGGATCTTCATCCTCCATGCCGACCACGAGCAGAATGCTTCCACCTCCACCGTGCGCATGGCGGGCTCGTCGGGAGCCAACCCGTTCGCCTGTATCGCAGCCGGCATCGCCGCGCTGTGGGGCCCGGCACACGGCGGCGCCAACGAAGCCGTGCTGACCATGCTCGATGAAATCGGCGACGTGTCGAACATCGACACATTCATCGCCAAGGCCAAGGACAAGAACGATCCGTTCAAGCTCATGGGCTTCGGTCACCGCGTCTACAAGAACCGCGACCCGCGCGCGACGGTCATGAAGCAGACCTGCGACGAGGTACTCAAGGAACTGGGCATCAACAACGATCCGCAACTCGAACTGGCCATGCGCCTGGAAGAGATCGCCCTGACCGACCCGTACTTCATCGAGCGCTCGCTGTACATCATCCTCAAGGCTATCGGTATCCCGACCAGCATGTTCACCGTGATCTTCGCTCTGGCGCGGACCGTCGGCTGGATCTCGCACTGGAAGGAAATGCTGTCCAGCCCGTACAAGATCGGTCGTCCGCGTCAGCTGTACACCGGCAACGTGCAACGGGATATCGTCCCGCTGGCCGAGCGCGAGTAAGCTTCACGCATTGCAAAAAGGCTGCCCTCGGGCAGCCTTTTTTGTTGGCTCTGGAACAGTTGCAGGCTTGAGCGCCAGGGCTATTTCGACGCGCGCTCGCGCAGTGCTTTGAGCGTATTGAACGGCGCATCGACCACGAACTTGTTCGCCAGCATCGACGGCACGCTGCCGCCCGGCTCGGTGTGCACCTGATAGGTTACTTCGGTCTGATTCGGGCCTTTGGGCACCAGCTTCCAGAACCCCTCGACCTCGGCAACGCGGACGTAGCCTTTTTCCTCAGGAATATAAGTCGGCTGCTCTTTGAGCGTGCGGGTCACGCTGCCGTCAGCCCCCTCCTTCGTGGTGATCAGCAACACCGAGTCCCGAGGCGTAACCGGCCATGGCGTGTTGAAACGGGTGTAGGTCCAGGCTTTGTCACCTTCATGCTTGAGCAGTTTCTGCGACTGGCACTCATGCACCCAGGCACAGGCACCAGCTACGTCCTCCTGCAACGCGCGCAGTTTGGCGACACTGGCGTTGATGACTGTCACGCCGCGGTAGGCCTTGTACTTCGACCCCGCCACATCACTCAGGGCTACCTGAATGCCGTCTTCATCCCTCGCCACCTGCCAGTCCTCGGCATAAGCCGCTCCGACGAACAGGAATGACAACCCACAAACCACGGCCAAGCGATGCACTGAACCCATTCTGTTATTCCTTATTGTTGAAATGCGCTCCGCCGTTATCAGGCAACGGCAGTAGCCTGTTCCCACCACCCGATCAGACGAATCGCATCGGCCTGATCGGTGCCGCATACGTCTTCAACCGCTTTGAACTGAGCACAGACCGCTGGGCGCTCGGCTTTGCCGAACAATCCGCACAAAAACTCCAACGAGAGATGCAGACACCGCTGCCCCGCCGGTTTGCCCTCGGGCATGCCCGGAATGGGTGAGCTGATAGAAGGCGCAATGCACCACGCACCGCAACCGGAGCGACACTCCATGACCGGGCACCCTTGTAAACAATTCGAGAGAAAGACAGATATTAACCGGCGAAACGGACATTGGAAAACGCCGTTTCGGACGACGGTCAGGGGATTACTGCTTGAACTTGAAGTCCAGCGCTGCGCCTTCGACGTCTCGTCGGCTGTCATTACGCATCTGCAGCTGCATTTCATTGCTCAGCAGACGGCCATTGAGCTCGAACGGCCCTGCGCCGGAAGAGCCGTTGGTATCGAACATCGGCGGCAAGATCGGCTTGCGCCGCGCAGGAATCACTTTCGCGGGCGGCTCCATTTCCTGAACCAGTTCCGGCGGCAGACTGAGATCCAGTTTGGGCGGGGCCAGACGCACATTCTTGACTGCCTCCTTGGCGTCCTTTTTGGCCTTACGCTGCTGGGCAGCAGTCTCGCGCTTGGTGGCGGGTTTGGCTTGAGCTGTCTTTTTCTCCGCCGCAGTCCCACTTGCTGGAGCCTTGGCGGAACCTACAGCATTGTCTTTCTCAACCGGCTGTTTGCCTGCCACCACCGGCACTACCGGCGCACTGGGCGGCAACTCGTGCACAGGCGCGCTTTTTTTGTCGGGACCGGGCGAAACCACTGATTCAGACGGCTGCTCGGCTGTCGAACGCACCTCCGGCGTCGCCGGGGCAGGCTCGGGAGTCTGAACGGCGGATTCGGTACGAGGCTTGGGCACCGGCGTTTCCTGCGCATCACACGCACTCAGCAACCCGATAATCAGTACCACTGAACAGCGAAGCAGATTCATAAGTGACAAAGCGACCAAGACAGAGGGATAAGTCGTTCTCTTCAGTCCTGCGAGACGCTGCAAGAGTTCCGAGAAATGAGAGCTTCGAGAAATGAGAGTTCCGACAAATGGATGTAAAACATGGCGGACTCAGTAGTCCTGTCCAACCTCATGACACAGTTGCCTGGCGAGCATCCCCAGCGTCATCAGCGCACGCTCTGCCTCGCGGTTCCAAGGCATGCCGCAGTTGAGCCGTATGCAGTGATTGAACTGCTCGGTATTGCTGAAAATCAGGCCCGGCGCGATGCTGATCCCCTGCTCCAGTGCACGCACATGCAGCGTCTGGGTATTGACCCTTCCCGGCAGACTCACCCACAGGATGAAACCGCCAGCGGGTCGGCTCATTTGCGTGCCTTCAGGGAAATGCTGCTGAACAGCCAGCTGATAGGCGCTCAGGTTTTTCCGGTATTCATGTCGGATGAATCGCAAATGCCGGTCGTAACCGCCGTTTTCGAGGTAGGCCGATATCGCCATCTGAGTGACGCTGCAAGCGGAATGGGTACTGAAGGTCTGCAGACGCTGGATCTCGGCCTGGTACTTGCCGGCGATCATCCAGCCGATCCGCACGCCGGGTGACAAGGTCTTGGAGAAACTGGAGCAGTAAACGACGCGCCCTACCCTGTCGAATGCCTTGAGCGCCTTGGTGCGCCCTGTTTCGAACATCAGCTCGCCGTAGATATCGTCCTCGACGATCTGGATGTCGAAATCGGAGGCAAGCCGGAGCAGATGTTTCTGCCGGTCTTCGGGCATGGTTCCGCCCAGCGGGTTGCTCAAGCGGGCCGTGAGCACCAGCGCCTTGATCGACCACTGATTGGCCGCCAGTTGCAACGCCTCAAGACTGATGCCCGTGACCGGGTCGCTGGGAATCTCGATGACCTTGAGCCCCAGCAGATCGGCCAGTTGCAGCAGCCCGTAATAGGCTGGCGACTCGGCAGCGATCAGGTCGCCAGGCTGAGTCAGCACGCGCAGGATCATCTGCAACGCATCGACGCAGCCGTGAGTGATCACCACTTCGGACGGATCGACCACCACCCCGGCGTCGCGCATGCGGATCGCGACCTGGCGCCGCAGCGGCTCGAATCCCGGACTGAACATGTAGCTGAAGGCGCGCGGACTGTGGAAACGCGTCACCTTCGCCAACTGCTGATGCAACGCGCGAACCGGAAGGTAATCCACATGCGGCACTGCAGCACCCAGAGCGAAGACACCTTCACGGCGCGACTCTTCGAGCACTTGCTGGATGATGCTGCTGCGGGTTACCAGGCTGGGCCGCTCTACCCGCGCGATGTCCGGCGTGGACGCCGTGAGCGCCGGGGTCTGGTGCACGTAATAGCCTGACTGCGGCCGCGCCCGGATCAGCCCCTGGTCTTCGAGGTTCGCATAGGCCTGCAGCACCGTCGCATGGCTCACGTTCAACTGCGAACTCATCTTGCGCACCGATGGCACCCGCTCACCCGGCTGATAGACGCCGCGACGGATGTCTTCGGCCAGTTGCTGAGCGATGCGTTGATAGAGCAATAGATTGGTCATGAGACTGCCTCAGGCAACCGGCAAGCCAGAACGTGGCATTCGGACCGGAACAGTTTCGAAGTGTACTGGGACAGTTCGGGTTTAGGCCAGCGATTGTAGGCGGTGCGGACGGCAAAGTTTTGTGGGCCGCTACGCGACCCATCGCAAGCAAGCTGGCTCCTACGGCCGCGCGTTTAGCCGCAACAAACGATGACGCGGTGAACCTGGCAGACCGCAGCGCCTGCGTCGCGGGCAAGCGCGCTCCTACCGAGACGCGTGACATGTAGGAGCGCGTTTACCCGCAACGAACGGTAACGCGGTCTGCCTGAAACACCCCGCCGCTTTCGTCGCGAGCTGCCGCTCCCTCCCACAATGTCCGTGGCGCATGTAGGAGCGCGTTTACCCGCGACGAACGATAACGCGGTCCGCCTGAAGCACCTCGCCATCTCGCACGATATTCATCGAGCTGCGCCGAGCTGACCCTTGTCGTCGGAAAAGACGATCTCCACCCGGCGGTTCTGTGCCCGACCGCGCTCCGAGGCGTTGGCGTCGACCGGGAATTCCTGGCCGTAGCCTTCTACTTGAATGCGCTTTTCATCGACGCCAAGGTCGGTGAGCACGTCCGCCACCGCTTGAGCGCGATCCCGGGACAATTTTAAATTGTCTGCACGGTCGCCGGTGCTGTCGGTGTAGCCCTCGATGCGAACCACGCGACGGGGATTGAGCTGCAGGAACTGCACGACCTTCAGCACCGTGCGATTGGCCGAACTCTTGAGCTCTGCATGACCGGGATCAAACAGCACATCGCCGAGTGTCATGACCAGACCGCGATCGGTCTGGGTCGTCACCAGACTCAGAATCTGGTCCTCAAGCCACCGACCCTGCTGTTGCGCGCTGGTCAGCTTGGCTTCGCGCAGTGCAAGCTGCAGGCGTTGACGCTCCAGCTCCATTTTGGTCAACCGCTCCTGTGTCACCATCAGGTTGCTGTGCTCACGAGCGATCTCGCTGTAGCGGCTGCTGAGGTACGCGTAGTGGCTGACGTCTTCGCCGCTGCCCACGTAACTGGACAGGCGCTCGGCACGCGCCAGGGATTCCCCTGCGCGAATCACGTCCTTGGGCGCGCTGCGCAGCACGTCGGTATCTTCCTTGACCTTCTGGAAATCAGCGCTGGCACGGCGCAAATCCTGCGTGCTGTCATGCTGACCGGCGCAGCCCTGGAGTCCGGCCGCGCCGATGAGTACTGCCAGGCCCAACATTTCGGGAAAACGGCTCATTTCGCGTCTCCCAGCTGTTTACGCAGACGGTTGAGTCGGGTAGTCAACTGTTCTTCCTGCGCCTGCCCCTTGAGTGACAGAAACCGCGCCTCGGCCAGACGTGCGTCCAGCTCGGCCTGTTCGGCTTTCATGCGCGCAGCCTTGAATGCTTCGTCGGCCATGTCCGCGCGCGCCTGGGCGAGTTTCGACTCGGCGGTCTGCAGCTCAGGCTGCTCGTCGGTCGCGCCTACCGCCCGGGCCTGTTCCAGGGCCTGTTCGGTCAACTTGAGCTGTTCGGTGGGAGCCGGGTCGCTGGCGCAGCCGACCAGCGAGGCGAGCGCCATGAAGGCGATTGAAGGGCGAATATTCACAACACATTCCTACTTGTCTGAGACGCTGACATCGGCAGGCTGCTGCAACTGGGCTTTCCAGACTCCCAGGTTGCGGGCAACGGCCTCATCCGAGCGACCGGAAGCCGCCGATTCTGTCATCTTTTTGGCCAGCTGTCCGCGCAACCATGGGTCGTTGCAGGCGGAATTGAACGACAGCGCCAGATGCAGACCCGGCGTATCGATCGCAGACGCCTGCGGGACGAGATCGGCGGCCAGGCCCAGCGTCTGGGTCATCACCATTCCGGCATAGCGGCCTGCCAACACGTAATCCACCTGACCGAGTGCCAACTGCTGGAACGCCTGGGTCAGGCCGGCCACACGTTCCAGCTTGAGGCTGGCAGCGACCCGGGCTTCAAAAGGCTGAGTCAGGCGGGTTCTGGCCGACATGGCGCCGGGATGCCCCTCAAGCTCGGCGAGGCTGGTGAGCGCAGAGGCTTGCGCGTGGCGCGTCCAGATCACGATGTCATTGCGCGCGACAGCCGGATGCACGTAATCCAGCGCATCCAGTTGAGCCACGTTCAACGGCGCATCGACCAGCAGATCCATGCGCCCTGTGCGCACTTCTTCGAGCGCCTGACTGCGCTTGCCCGCGTACAGAAACTCGACGCTGATGCCCAACTCACCTGCAGCCTGCTTGAGCAGGTCGGCATTGGCGCCCATCAAGTGCCTGGGGTCCTGCGGATCACGCCACAGGTAAGGCGGCGCGTCCGGACTGCCCGTGACGATCAGGCGCTCGCACTTGCCGGAAGCCATCGACAGCGAAGGACAGGCAAACAGCGCTGTAAGCAGCAGAGACAGCAGCCGAGGCCGGTCCATGAGTCATCCTTTTACGATCAAATAAAAAACCCGCTCCCCGAACTGGCGATTCTGCAGTGAGCGCGAATCGTCAGGCCGGCGAGCGGGTTTCTTTATAGAGCAAGTGCCTGGGTTAGACCAGCTTCTCCAGCTCCGGAATCGCTTCGAACAGGTCAGCGACCAGACCGTAGTCGGCCACCTGGAAGATAGGCGCTTCTTCGTCCTTGTTGATCGCCACGATCACCTTGGAGTCCTTCATGCCGGCCAGATGCTGGATCGCACCGGAAATGCCGACGGCAATGTACAGCTGCGGCGCGACGATCTTGCCGGTCTGGCCGACCTGCATGTCGTTGGGCACGAAACCGGCATCGACCGCAGCGCGCGAAGCGCCGACTGCCGCGCCCAGCTTGTCGGCCAGCGCGTACAGATGCTTGAAGTTGTCGCCGTTCTGCATGCCGCGACCACCGGACACCACCACCTTGGCAGCGGTCAGCTCGGGACGGTCGGACTTGGCCAGTTCTTCGGTCACGAAGCTCGAAATACCGGAGTCATGAGCGGCGGATACCGCCTCAACGGCCGCCGAGCCACCTTCGGCCGACACGGCGTCGAAACCGGTCGAACGCACGGTAATGACCTTCACGGATGC
>JARDZH010000107.1 GCA_029240955.1 Pseudomonas sp.
CAGCGACATGACGCTGATCAGCGGACCGCAGGCGGGCGATGTGCTGGTCAGCGACGGCCAGTCGCGCCTGCGGCCAGGCACCAAGGTTGAGATCCTCAGCGAACCGCCAGCCAACCAGACCGCCCAGACAGGTTACTCACAATGAAAGGCCAGGGCTCGATTTCGGCCTGGTGCATCGACCATCCGGTCGCGACTTTATTGCTGACCTTTGCACTGGTGCTGCTCGGGGCGATCGCCTTCCCTCGCTTGCCGGTCGCGCCCTTGCCCGAGGCGGAATTCCCCACCATTCAGGTCAACGCTCAGTTGCCCGGCGCCAGTCCTGAAACCATGGCGTCTTCCGTGGCGACGCCACTGGAGGTGCAATTCAGCGCGATTCCGGGCATGACGCAAATGACTTCCAGCAGCGCGTTGGGGTCGACCAACCTCACGCTTCAATTCGCTCTGACCAAGAGCATCGACACCGCCGCTCAGGAAGTGCAGGCAGCAATCAATACCGCCGCCGGCCGCTTGCCGGCCGACATGCCGAACCTGCCGACCTGGCGCAAAGTGAACCCGGCGGACAGCCCGGTGCTGATCCTGAGCGTCAGTTCGAGCCTGATGCCTGGCACCGAACTGAGCGACGTGAGCGAAACCCTTCTGGCGCGTCAGCTCAGTCAGGTCGAAGGCGTCGGCCAGATCTACATCACCGGTCAGCAACGTCCGGCGATTCGGGTTCAAGCCGCGCCGGAAAAACTGGCTGCACTGGGCCTGACGCTGGCGGACATTCGTCTGGCGGTGCAGCAGACCAGTCTGAACCTGGCGAAAGGTGCGTTATACGGCAAGGACAGCGTTTCGACGCTGTCGTCCAACGACCAGCTGTTCAAGCCGCAGGACTACGCGCAGCTGATCGTTTCCTACAAGGACGGCGCCCCGGTGTACCTCAAGGACGTGGCGCGAGTGATCAACGGTTCGGAAAACGCCTACGTCAAGGCGTGGTCCGGCGACCAACAGGGCGTGAACATCGCGATCTTCCGCCAGCCGGGCGCCAACATCGTCGACACCGTGGACCGGATTCAGCGCGAACTGCCTCGTTTGCAGGAAATGCTGCCGGCTGCAGTCGATATCTCGGTGCTCAACGATCGAACCCGAACCATCCGCGCCTCGTTGCATGAAGTCGAGCTGACCTTGCTGATTGCGGTGCTGCTGGTGGTGGCGGTCATGGCGCTGTTCCTGCGCCAGCTCTCGGCGACACTGATCGTCAGCGCCGTGCTCGGCGTTTCGCTGATCGCCAGTTTCGCGGCGATGTACGTGTTCGGCTTCAGTCTGAACAACCTGACGCTGGTCGCCATCGTGGTAGCGGTCGGGTTCGTGGTGGACGATGCCATCGTGGTGGTGGAAAACATTCACCGCCATCTCGAAGCCGGCCAGGGCATGCGCGAAGCAGCGATCAAGGGTTCCGGGGAAATCGGTTTCACCGTGGTGTCGATCAGCTTTTCCCTGGTGGCGGCGTTCATCCCGCTGTTGTTCATGGGCGGCGTGGTCGGCCGCTTGTTCAAGGAATTCGCGCTGACGGCCACGGCCACGATCCTGATTTCAGTGGTGGTTTCGCTGACGCTGGCGCCGACGCTGGCGGCCATGTTCATGCGCGCACCCAAACACGGTCAGCACAGCAAGCCCGGTTTCGGCGAGCGATTGCTGGCCACTTATGAGAAAGGCCTGCGCAAGGCGTTGGCTCATCAGCGGCTGACACTCAGCGTATTCGGCTTGAGTCTGGTGCTGGCAGTCGCTGGTTATGTGTTCATCCCCAAAGGTTTCTTTCCCCTTCAGGACACGGCTTTTGCGCTTGGCACCACCGAAGCCGCCGCTGACATTTCCTACACAGACATGGTGCAGAAGCACGAGCAACTGGCGAAGATCGTCGGTGCCGACCCTGCAGTGCTGGCGTTCTCGCATTCGGTCGGTGTGACCGGCAGCAACCAGACCATCGCCAACGGCCGCTTCTGGATTTCCCTGAAACCTCGGTCCGAGCGCGATGTGTCGGTCAGTGAATTCATCGACCGTCTGCGGCCCAAGCTGGCGAAGATCCCCGGCATCGTGCTGTACCTGCGTGCCGGTCAGGACATCAACCTCAGTTCCGGCCCCAGTCGCAGCCAGTATCAATACGTGCTCAAGAGCAACGACGGGCCGCTGCTCAACACCTGGACCCAGCGCCTGACCGAAAAGCTGCGCGCCAACCCGGCATTCCGCGACATGTCGAATGACCTGCAACTGGGTGGCAGCGTGACGCACATCGACATCGATCGCAGCGCGGCGGCACGCTTCGGCCTGACCACCGCCGACGTCGATCAGGCACTGTACGATGCGTTCGGCCAACGGCAGATCAGTGAATTCCAGACCGAGGTGAACCAGTACAAAGTGATCCTCGAACTGGACGCGCAGCAGCGTGGCAGGGCGGAGAGCCTGGGCTATTTCTATCTGCGCTCGCCGCTGACCAATGAAATGGTGCCGCTGTCGGCGCTGGCGAAAGTCAGCGCGCCGCGAATGGGGCCGCTGTCCATCGCACACGACGGGATGTTCCCGGCTGCGAACCTGTCTTTCAACCTGGCTTCGGGCGTGGCGCTCGGCGACGCCGTGCGCATGCTGGATCAGGCCAAGAATGAGATCGGTATGCCCGCTTCGATCATCGGCAATTTCCAGGGCGCGGCCCAGGCGTTCCAGAGTTCGCTCGCCAATCAGCCGTGGCTGATCCTTGCAGCGCTGGTGGCGGTGTACATCATTCTGGGCGTGCTGTACGAAAGCTTCGTGCATCCACTGACGATCATTTCCACCCTGCCCTCGGCGGGCATTGGTGCGCTGTTGCTGCTGTGGATGATGGGCCAGGACTTCTCGATCATGGCGCTGATCGGCGTGGTGCTGCTGATCGGCATCGTCAAGAAGAACGGCATCCTGCTGGTCGACTTCGCCCTCGAAGCGCAGCGCGAACAGGGGCTGACGCCGCGCGAGGCGATTTATGAAGCCTGTATGACCCGCTTCCGGCCGATTATCATGACAACCCTGGCCGCCCTGCTCGGCGCATTGCCGTTGATGCTCGGTTTCGGCGTCGGTGCCGAGCTCCGCCAGCCGCTGGGTATTGCGGTGGTGGGCGGGTTGCTGGTCAGCCAGATGCTGACGCTGTTCACCACGCCAGTGATCTATCTGCAACTGGAGCGGGTATTTCATCGCCAGCAGACCCAAACGACGCCGCCGCTGCCGATTCACTCTTGAGACCCGTTCCATGCGCGTGCTGATCATCGAAGACGAAGAAAAGACCGCCGGCTATCTGCACCGCGGTCTGACCGAACAGGGTTGCAGCGTCGACGTAGCCGGTGACGGTGTGGAAGGCCTGCATCTGGCGCTGGAAAACGAGTACGCGGTGATCATCCTCGACGTGATGTTGCCGCAGCTGGACGGGTTCGGCGTGTTGCGCGGGCTGCGGGCCAGGAAGCAGACGCCGGTGATCATGCTGACCGCGCGAGAGCAGGTCGACGACCGCATTCGCGGCCTGCGCGAAGGGGCCGATGACTACCTGGGCAAGCCGTTTTCCTTTCTTGAGCTGGTGGCGCGACTGCAGGCGCTGACCCGGCGCAGCGGCGGTCATGAGCCGGTGCAGATCAGCATCGCGGATTTGTGGATCGACCTGATCAGCCGCAAAGCGACGCGCGCCAACACGCGGCTGGACCTCACCGCCAAAGAATTTTCGCTGCTCAGCGTGCTGGCCCGGCGCCAAGGTGAAATCCTGTCCAAGACGTCCATCGCCGAGATGGTCTGGGACATCAACTTCGACAGCGATACGAACGTCGTCGAGGTTGCCATCAAACGCTTGCGCGCCAAGCTCGACGGCCCGCATGAGCACAAGTTGCTGCACACCATTCGCGGCATGGGTTACGTGCTGGAGGACCGCAGTGCGCACTGATTCCATCGCGCTGCGCCTGAGCGGCCTGTTCGCGCTGGTCGCGCTGACGGTGTTCGTACTCATTGGCGGGGCGCTGTATCTGCAGGTCGACAAGAGCATGGACCTGCTGCCCCAAGCCGAGGTGGATGCGCGATACAGCGTGCTGGAATCAGCCGTCAATCGTTACGGCAACCTCGAACATTGGGGCCGGATCAAGAACAAACTGACGCTGCTGGGCGAGGAGGACAAACGCCTGCGGTTCTGGGTGGTGAGCGGCGACCCGGCTTATGAATTCGGCGCACCGGATGCCGCCATTCGGCGTTTCGCTGAAGGCCCGCTGGGCATGCGCGACCTGACGCTGCCCGGTCACCCGTTCGCTTTCAAAGTCCTGGTCAGCGAATTCCCTGCCAAGGAGCAGCGCCCCAGCCTGCGCTTTCTCACCGCCATCGACACCGAAACCTTCTGGCAGACTCAGCATTCGCTGATGATCGCGCTGATCAGTCTGGCGTGCATCGGCGTCGTGCTGGCATCGGTGCTGGGTTACTGGGCCGCGCGTATCGGGCTGCGGCCGCTGGCGAGTCTCTCGCTTGAAGCGCGCAAACTGACCCCGCCACGTCTGTCCGGGCGCCTGCAATTGTCGCCGTTGCCGCCAGAGCTCGAGCATTTCGTGACCTCGTTCAACTCGACGCTGGAGCGGGTCGAACAGGCTTATTACCGGCTCGAATCCTTCAGCGCCGATGTCGCCCACGAGCTGCGCTCACCGCTGACCAATCTCATTGGCCAGACCCAAGTGGCGCTGACCCGAGGCCGCTCGGCCGAACACTACTTCGAGGTGCTGCAATCGAACCTTGAAGAGCTGGAGCGCTTGCGCTCGATCGTCAACGACATGCTGTTTCTGGCCAGTGCCGATCAGGGCAGCAAGGCCACCGAGCTGACCTGCGTGTCACTGGCCGAAGAAGTCGCCACCACGCTCGACTATCTCGACTTCATTCTTGAAGACGCACAGGTGCAGGTTCGGGTTCGCGGCGACGCCAGCGTGCCCATCGACAAGGCGCACTTGCGGCGGGCGCTGATCAACCTGCTGCACAACGCGGTGCAACATACAGAGGCCGGGCAGGTCATCGAGGTCGACATCAGCGCCGATCCGGATCGCGTGACGATCAGTGTCGCGAACCCAGGGGAGCAGATCGCCGACGAGCACCTGCCGCGCCTGTTCGAGCGTTTTTACCGGGTCGATGCGTCGCGCAGCAACAGCGGCGCCAATCACGGGCTGGGTCTGGCGATCGTCAAAGCCATCGCGCTGATGCACGGCGGTACGGTGTTCGCGAACAGTGGCCGAGGCGTGAATACATTCGGGATCAATCTGCCGCGCTGAATGCGCAACTTCGTGATATATAGCTCGCGCCAAAATTGCTCCGCGGGTGACCAGCAATCATGACCTCCCCTGCCGCCACACGTGCAGCCCGTCCCAGAATGACCCGTCCGGAAATCCTGCTGATCCGTGGCAGCTCGCTGTCGGTACTGGCGATCCTGTGCATCGTCGCCTGGCTGCTGGCCCGCGAGCGCACCGATGCCGCGCAGACCGCCGCGCGCAACGCGTCGAACATCATGCAGCTGATAAACGCAGACGTCATGCGCAACGCAGAACTCTACGACTCGTCGCTGCTAAGCATGATCAAGGTCTGGCAGCGGCCGGACGTGGCGAAACTGGCGCCTGCGCTTCAGCAATATCTGTATTTCGACCGTTTCACGGCAGCTGCCTACAAAGGCGATCTGGTTCTGCTCGACAGCAAGGGCGGAATCTCGGTCGACTCGCTGGCGATTCCACCGCGCAAGGACAACTTCTCCGACCGGACCTATTTCCAGGCGCATCGGGACGATCCGTCATTAGGGCTGTATGTCAGCGCGCCGTACAAGACGCGCTGGGGCTACAAGGACTGGTGCATCAATTTCAGCCGCCGACTCGAAGGGCCGAACGGAGAATTTCTGGGTATCGTCAGCGCCGCGATGCGCCTGATCTATTTCAAGCAGCTGTTCATGAGCCAGTTGCTCGGCCCGGACAGCGGCATCGGCCTGGTCAACACACAAGGCCTTCTCGTGGTGCGCCATCCTGATATCGACGGACAGGATCTGACCGGCAAGGACTACTCCCAGACGCCGAACTTCAAGCGCATCCTCCGCGAAGGGACCGGCAGCTTTTCGGCCTTCTCGGAGCAGTTCCAGGAGGATCGGTTCTACACCTTCTCCCGAGTGGGCGGCCTGCCGCTGATCATCGTCATCGCCCAGTCGACCCGCGAGGTCTACGCCGTATGGACTCGCAATGCGCTGCTGGTGGGCGGCGCGACCGGCGCTCTGTGCCTCGGGATTCTCTGGCTGACGCTATCACTGCGACGCGAGCTGAACCGACGCCATCGCGCCGAAACCGAACTAGCGAAACTGGCGGCGACCGACGGCCTGACCGATCTGCCGAACAGGCGCCAGCTCGACGAAGCGGTGGAAGCCGAATGGGCACGGGCGCGGCGCTCGACCAAACCGTTGTCGCTGTTGATGATCGATGTCGACCACTTCAAGGCTTTCAACGAGCAGCATGGTCATGCGGGCGGTGACGAGGCGCTGAGAAAAGTAGCCCTTACCATCTCGCAGAACATTCGCAGGCCTGCCGATATTGCAGCGCGCTATGGCGGAGAAGAGTTTGTGGTGGTCCTGCCGGAAACCGATCTGCCCGGCGCCCT
>JARDZH010000108.1 GCA_029240955.1 Pseudomonas sp.
ACTGGATCTGTTCGAGCTCAAGGCTGATTACAGCTTGAACGTGATGACGCCGGGGCAGACGCTGAACACACTGACCGCCGCGCTGTACGCTGCCATCGACCCGGTGCTTGAGCAGATGCAGCCGGATCGGGTGCTGGTCCACGGCGACACGACCACTGCGATGGTTGCCGCCATGTCGGCGTTCCATCGCCGCATCCCGGTCGGCCATGTGGAAGCCGGGCTGCGCACCGGTGACATCTACCAGCCGTGGCCGGAAGAGATGAACCGTCGCAGCATCGACCTGATCTCTGACAAGCTGTTCGTGCCCACCGATGGCTCGCGGCGCAATGTGCTGGGTGAACGCCTGCAAGGCACCTCGTTCGTCACCGGCAACACGGTGATCGATGCCCTGCAGATGACCGCACACCGCATCGAGCACAACCCGCGGTTGCGCCACGCGCTGGATCGCCAATTCAGTTTTCTGCTGCCCGATCGCAAGGTGCTGCTGGTCACCGGCCACCGCCGCGAAAACTTCGGTGACGGCTTCCTGCAGATCTGCGAAGCCCTGCGCCTGCTGGCCAAGCGTGACGATCTGCAGATCGTCTACCCGGTTCACCTCAACCCCAATGTAAAAGACCCGGTGACCCGCCTGCTGGGCGATCTGCCCAATGTGCATTTGATCGATCCGCTGGATTACCTGTCGTTCGTGCGCCTGATGCAGTTGGCCCATGTGATCCTCACCGATTCCGGTGGTGTGCAGGAAGAAGCGCCGTCGCTGGGTAAGCCGGTGCTGGTAATGCGCGAGGTCACCGAGCGTCCGGAGGCCGTGGCCGCCGGCACGGTGCGGCTGGTCGGCGCCGACACCAATGGCATCGTCCAGGGCGTGTGCGCGCTGTACGACGATGAATTCTTGTGGCGCAGCACCTCGAAAGCGGCCAACCCGTATGGCGATGGCCGCGCCTGCGAGCGAATCGTCGACGCCCTGATGGGCCGCGAAGTGGACGAGTTCGTTGCGCAACGGCCCGCGAACCGAATCCACGCACGTGTGGCGAATGCCGTGACCCGACTGCATTAGAACAATCTGCCGCCGGCGACGGCGGCAGGGCTGCGCCTGATCTCCCAGACATCCGTATTGACCGAGAACCCACCCGAAATGACGTCTTCCGTTACCGTAAACACGGCCGCGCTGAGCGCCTTTGTCTGCGCGCTGGGCCTGATGCCCGTCGCAGCCTTCGCCATCGAGACTCCCCTGAGCCAGGCCATCAGCCGCCTGAATGCCAACACCCAGCAGCAACGGGTGATTGCCCTTGAGGATCTGGGCATCGACCGGCCGATCATTCTTGATGCCAGCGATGCGCGCCGCGAGCTGTATCTGCCGGTGCCGGCCGATGTGCCGTTGACGGACGCGACGCTCAATTTCGACGCCAGCTACCTGAACGCCGAATCGGCACGCAATACCCTGCTGCTGTCGCTGGACGGTTATCCGGTGCGGGCGCTGGGTCTCAATGAGCCGGAAGGCCCTGCCAACCTCGAACTGGGCGTGGACAAGGCCGCGCGGGCCAGCGGCTCGCTGCGACTGGGCGTGGCATGGTCTTCGGTCGCGCCTCGGGTGCTGTGCGAAGAACAGCGCGCCATCGGTAACGTGCTGCGCATCGATCCCAACACCCGCTTGAGCTACAGCTACGATGCGCGCGACCTGCGCAATGTCGGCGCGGCGTGGAACGCCTTGCCGGCCAAGCCTGGCATCCTCGTTGCCCCAGGCACCCTGTCCCGTGAAAGTTACGACGCCGCCTGGCGTCTGGGCGTGGCGCTGGAGCGCATTGGCAAGGTCGCGCGCATTCTGCCGTTCCCTGCCCTGCAGACCAGTATCGATCTGAGCGGCGTGCGTATTCCTGCCGAACTCAAGCAGATTCCGGCCTTCGCCAGCCTCGATCATCAGGGCATGCACACGTTCACCGATCCGGCCCAGATCGGCGCCTTGCTGGTGCTCGGTCAGACGCCGGCGTTCAACGCCGACCTGGCCATCCGCGATCCGCAACTGGCCAAGGCCATCAACGATTCGCTGGACGCCTTGCAGAACCAGGTTCAGGGCCTCGATCCGGAAGCGGCGAAAGCCTTGGGCCAGTGGCGTGAAAGCCGTATCAATCAGGCACTCGACAGCAGCGGCAGCGACAACGTACGCCTGAGCATGCTCGGTGCGCATCCGTTGCTGGTGGTCAACCATGACGCCGTCATCAAGGCTATCGGCCTGTTCGGTTCGGCCTGGAACACGCTGGCCCGCGAGCGTCAGCTGACGCTGGGCGAAGAAGCCAGCATGCCGTTGAGCGAAGACGGCCGAATCGCCTTGTCACGTCTGGGCGGCAAGCCGGGCGTTATCGAAGTGCTGGCAAGAAGCGACTGGAGCACCTCGTTCCCGCTGGGCAGCATTGCCTACGACGGTCGGGTACCGGTCAACGCGGTGGTGGACGTCGCAGCGGCACCAGGCGCGACCAGTACGCCACCGGTCGCTACCGTGTTTTTCAACGATTACCTGATCGGCGCCGCGCAGCTCAATGCCGATGGCAAGAAAGAGCGCATCGAAGCGCGCATTCCGCGCTATGCCCTGGCGGCGCAGAACACGCTGCGCGTGTCATTCCAGCGTCAGCCGGTCAGCAACGAGTGCCGCGAAACACCGCAGCCGTTCCCGGTGTCGGTGCTGCCGACCAGCCACATCACGCTCGACAAGGTCTCGGTCGGTGACGACTTCTCCGGCATGGCCGCGCGCTTTGCCGCCAACACGCAGGTGCTGGTCCCGCAAAGCTACCTGGAACACCCGACCACCAGCCTGCCGCAGCTGATTCACGTTGCCAGCGCCAGCGGTGTGTCGCCGCTGCGCGCCTCGCTGGCGGTCAGCAGCGACGCCAATGCTGCGGTCACGCCGGAGCAGTCCTTCCTGGCCTTCGAGCTGCCGGTCAAGGACAGTGCCGAAGCGGTGCAGGTCAGCAACGACGGTCGCCTGTTGATTCATCACAAGGACCAGTCCCTGCTGGACCTCAAAACGCTGAACCACATGGCGTCGCTGCAGGTGGTCGAGTCCGGCAGTCAGCACGGTCTGGTCTATCGCACCCTGGGCGGGCAATCGCCCGCTTTCACCCGGCCTCTGCTGCTTGAGCGTGGCAATGTCAGCATCCTGGGCAATGAAGGCGCGTTGGCGACTTTCGATGCCAAGGACCCGACCGGCAGCCAGATGATCGACAGCGAAGAACCCAAAGGTATGGATGCCTGGCGTACCCCGTCGTGGCTGTGGCTGATTCCGGGCGCCATCATCGTGCTGCTCATTCTCATGCTGGCCGGCCGTAGCGCCCGTCGCAATCGCCAGTAACGGGACACATCGATGACATCGCTCTATTGGCCTTACTGGCTGGCCCACTACTACAGCGTGCTGGAGGTCGCGACCATCGTGGTCGGGACCATCATCCTGATTTCGAGTCTCGACGACCTGATCATCGACCTGTGGTACTGGGCGCGGCGTCTGTATCGCAAGTTCACCGCCGAGCGCCGCTACCGCCCGCTGACCGTGGAGCAGCTGACCGATCGCGATCAGCAGCCGCTGGCGATCATGGTGCCGGCGTGGCTTGAATACGATGTCATCGCGCCGATGATCGAGAACATGGTCTCGACCCTCGATTACCAGAACTACGTGGTGTTCGTCGGCACGTACGTCAACGACCAGCGCACCATCGATGAAGTCGAACGCATGCGTCGCCGGTACAAACAGCTGCACCGCGTCGAGGTGCCGCATGCCGGCCCGACCTGCAAGGCGGACTGTCTGAACTGGGTGATCCAGGCGATCTTTCTGTACGAGCAGACTCACTCGATGAGTTTCGCAGGCGTGGTGCTGCACGACAGTGAAGACGTGCTGCACCCGCTGGAGCTGCGCCTGTTCAATTACCTGTTGCCGCGCAAGGACATGATCCAGCTGCCGGTCGTGTCGCTGGAACGCAACTGGTACGAATGGGTGGCCGGCACCTACATGGACGAGTTCGCCGAGTGGCACGGCAAGGACCTGGTCGTGCGCGAAAGCATGACCGACAGCGTGCCGTCGGCCGGCGTCGGCACCTGCTTCTCGCGCCGCGCTTTGCAGGTGCTGAGCGATGAAAATCAGAACCAGCCGTTCAACACCGACAGCCTGACCGAAGACTACGATGTCGGCGCACGCCTTTACGGCTACGGCATGACCTCGATCTTCGTGCGCTTTCCGGTGCAATACCGGGTTCTGCGCAAGTCCTGGTTCCGCCCGGCGTACGAGTCGACCCTGGAAATGCCGCTGTGTGTGCGCGAGTTCTTCCCCGACACCTTCCGCACCGCGTTTCGCCAGAAAGCCCGCTGGACCCTGGGCATCGGCCTGCAAGGCTGGGAACAGATGGGCTGGACCGGCTCGCTGGCCAACCGCTATCTGCTGTTTCGCGATCGCAAGAGCGTGGTCACCTCGTTCGTCAGCATCATTGCTTATCTGATTCTGATCCAGCTGGTGGCCTTGATCGTGCTGCGGGCCAGCGGCCTGTGGGACACCAGCTTTCCGACGCCGTTTGAAACGACCGGTCTAATCCAGTACCTGCTGGTTGCCAACGGCTTTGCGTTGCTGTGGCGAATCGTGCATCGCTGCTATTTCACGTCGGTGCTCTACGGCTGGCAACACGGTCTGCTGTCGATCCCGCGCATGGTGGTGGGCAACTTCGTCAACTTCATGGCTGCGGCCCGCGCGTGGCGCATGTTTCTGGTGGGCAAGCTGCTCAACCGCAAGCTGGTCTGGGACAAGACCATGCACGATTTCCCGTCGGCGGATCTGGTCGCTCATGCGCCGCGCAAACTGGGCAGCGTGCTGGTGTCCTGGCAGGCGATCAACGATCAGGAACTGCAAAGCGCGCTGAATGAACAGCAGACCCGTCAGCTGCCGCTGGGCCGGATTCTTCTCAGCCACGGCTGGCTCGACGATGAAACCCTGGCCGAAGCCATCGCCTTTCAGAGCGAGTTGCCGCGGGTGTTCGACGTGGCCGGCAAAGCGCGCCTGACCTCAGGACTGGAAGACGAATTCGCGCTGCGCTGGCGTGCAGTGCCGCTGACACCCGACGAGCAGGGCCGCCCGGCCGTTGCGGTTGCCAGCCCGCTGTCGGCCGAAGGCTTGCAGCAACTGACCGAGCAACTGGGTACTGAACCGGCGCAGCTGATCGCCCGGGAAAGCGAGATCGTGGCTCAGCTGCGTCAGCTGGAAATCGTACGCGGCCAGCCGCTGTCGGCAGCCGCGCCATTGCTGGGCGACATGCTGATCGAAGAAGGCTTGCTGGACCGTCAGACCTTTGCCCGCGCAATGCTCAATTACCGCCCGCAACGGCATGGTCGTATCGGCGACTATCTGGTGGACATCGGCGTGCTGTCGCGGGAAACCATCGAACAGGCCGTGGCCCGACAGCACAGTCGTGCGCATGTACAGACCTCTCTGGAGCCACAGCCATGAAGCGCGCTTTCTTGCTGACGCTCGCCGCCGGCTGTGTGCTAGCACAGGCGCTCGGCCAGGCCGAAGTGTTGCCGTTGCCACTGAGCGGCCCGGCGTACACCATCGCCAACCAGGCTTATGCCGCCTATGACCGCAAGGATTACGACCTGGCGATCGCCAAGGCTCAGGAAGCGTTGCGCCAACGCAGCGACGCCACTCAGCTGCGCAAGCTGATTGCTCTGGCCGAGCGTGACAAGGCGCGTCGCGACAATCCGCAGCGCTACACGCCGTCGCGCCCGGCGCCGGGTTTTGGCGCAGCCGCTCAGGCGTTCAAGGCTTACGACCGCGATGACTTTGTCCAGGCTGCCCGCCTCGCCCGCAACGCCATTGCCCAGTCGCCCAAGCGCATGGATTACCGGATGCTGCTGATCGAGTCGCTGCAGCGTCAGCAACAATTGCAGCAAGCCGATCAGGCCACCACCGATGCGCTGCGCGCGTTTCCCGACGATGACGCATTGCTGATGCGCCGCGAAGCGATTCGCCGCCAACTGGCCGCGCCGCTGGCAATCGAAGGCTATCGCGCCCTGCAGCAAGGCAACCTGCAAGTGGCGGTGGCTCAGGCTCGCAAGGCCGTGGGCTGGGCACCGGAAATCGGCGCCAACCAACAATTGCTGATCAGCGCCTTGCTGGCCGCCGAGGATTATCCGGCCGCCGAACAGGCCGCCAGCGGTGCGCTGGATCAGGATGACGGGGAAATCGCGCCGTGGATTCTGCGCAGCTACGCCCGCGATCGTCAGGGCAAGACCCAGGCCGCTCAGGCCGACCTGGATCAGGCTTTGGCCATCGAAGGTCTGCTGGAGTCGGAAGTGCGCGACATTCGTTTCTTCGCGGCGGATCAAGCACTCGCCAATGGCAATCCACAACGCGCAATCGAACAGCTCCAAGTGCTGCCGCCGGATGCAAGCGGTGAACTGACGCGGCGCCGCACGGCGGCTCAAGTCGCGCTGCGGCACCAGAACAACGGCATGAAAACCGCGGTCCGTTTTCCGGCACCGGCGCTCAATTGCCAGGAAAGCGCGTTCGGGCTGATCTGCGACATCTGGCCGGGCAACCAGCGCGACGGCGGCACCGACATGGCCATGCAGGCTTAT
>JARDZH010000109.1 GCA_029240955.1 Pseudomonas sp.
AGAAACTGATCGGAACCGACGATCCGCCCCTTGGCCTTGTCGAACAGCCCGTCCTTGGAAGACAGCATGATGACCGGAGTCGACTTGAATGCACGGTTGTTCTTGATCAGCGCGCAGGTCTGATAACCGTCAAGGCGCGGCATCATGATATCGACGAAGATGATTCTCGGGTGATTGTCCGCGATCTTGGCCAGCGCGTCGAAACCGTCTATTGCGGTGATGACTTCGCAACCTGCGTTCTTGAGCAGGGTTTCGGCGGTGCGGCGGATGGTCTTCGAATCATCGATGACCATGACCTTCAATGCTGTGGCGTGTTGTTCCATTTCTGCTATGTCCATCGCCGCAGCGAATTTTTGCGCATTCTGCGTGGCATTGGGAGCCTGATGGTGCTGCTGTATCGGGCCACGAGGATTGCAGGTCCGATGCCGAGCCTTTTTAGCACACTCTCCAGACGCAATCCATAAAGTGCGCCGCCGCGACATGCATGTCCCGGCTGCCTCTTGACCCCGGGCTTTGCGAGCGCCACCCTGACGCCAATTTCATGGCCTACGCGGCCCAATCGATCAGAGGATATTGCCCATGAGCGTTCGCCTAGGGATTGTCATGGACCCCATCGAGCGGATCTCCTATAAAAAGGACAGCTCGCTGGCCATGCTCCTTGCCGCCCAGGAACGCGGCTGGTCGCTGTTCTACATGGAACAGCAGGACCTGTATCAGAACGCAGGCCAGGCCCGCGCCCGGATGCGGCCGCTGAAAGTCTTTGCCGACCCGGCGAAATGGTTCGAAATGGACGCGGAAATCGACAGCGGCCTGGAAGATCTGGACGTGATCCTGATGCGCAAGGATCCGCCGTTCGACATGGAATTCGTCTACTCGACCTACCTGCTCGAACAGGCCGAGCGCGCCGGTGTGCTGGTGGTCAACAAACCGCAGAGCCTGCGCGACTGCAACGAAAAGCTGTTCGCCACGCTGTTCCCGCAGTGCACGCCGCCAACGCTGGTCAGCCGTCGCCCGGACATCATTCGTGAATTCGCCCGTTCGCACGGCGATGTGATTCTCAAGCCGCTGGATGGCATGGGCGGCGCGTCGATCTTCCGTCATCGTGAAGGCGACCCGAACCTGTCGGTGATTCTGGAAACCCTGACCGCCCACGGCACTCAGCAGATCATGGCGCAGGGTTATCTGCCGGCGATCAAGGACGGCGACAAGCGCATTCTGATGATCGACGGTGAGCCGGTGCCTTATTGCCTGGCGCGTATTCCGGCGGCGGGCGAAACCCGTGGCAACCTGGCAGCCGGCGGTCGTGGCGAAGCGCGTCCGCTGAGCGACAAAGACCGCTGGATCGCGTCGGAAGTCGGCCCGGTTCTGCGCGAAAAAGGTCTGCTGTTTGTAGGTCTGGACGTGATCGGTGAGCACCTGACCGAAATCAACGTCACCAGCCCGACCTGCATCCGTGAGATCGACAACGCTTACGGCACTAACATCGGCGGCATGCTGATGGATGCCATCGAGAAAAAGCTGCAGGCGCGCTGATCGCTGTAGCTGGAAATCGCTGTAGATGGACAGGGACGCCTGAACGGCGCCCCTTCATCCGATACGCAAGCAGCCCCATGTTCACTGTGAGTTATGATGCGCGGCCTGTTGCAGGCAACCCGGATTTGAAAGGCAGGCTAAAGAGATGCTGAACCGCTGATGACGTCGATGGCCAGAAACGACTTACCCTTCGAGCTCTACCAGCCCGGTGTCCGTCCCGTGGACCGTCTGGGTTTCACCATGATGATCGCTGCGCTGGTTCATCTGGCGGTGATCCTTGGCGTGGGTTTTACGTACGTCAAACCAGAGCAAGTGTCGCAGACGCTGGAAATCACGCTGGCTACGTTCAAAAGCACCGAGAAGCCCAGGCAGGCGGACTTTCTGGCTCAGGAAAACCAGCAAGGCAGCGGCACGCTGGACAAGGCCGAAACGCTCAAGACCACTGAGCTTGCGCCTTACCAGGACACCAAAGTCAACAAGGTCACGCCGCCTCCGGCAAGCAAACCGGTGGTCAAGCAGCAGGCGCCCAAAACGGCTGTGGCAACCACCGCGCCGACGCCGAACAAGACAGTCGCCAGACGTGATGAAGTCAAGCCTGAGCCGGCGACTCGCGAAGCACCCAAGTTCGACAGCTCCGATTTGAGCAACGAAATCGCAAGCCTCGAAGCGGAGCTGTCCGCCGAGCAGCAGCTGTACGCCAAGCGTCCGAAAATCCATCGTCTCAACGCTGCCTCCACCATGCGCGACAAAGGCGCGTGGTACAAGGACGACTGGCGCAAGAAGGTCGAGCGGGTCGGCAATCTCAACTACCCCGAGGAAGCACGCCGCAAGCAGATCTACGGCAACTTGCGCTTGATGGTGTCGATCAATCGCGACGGCTCACTTTATGAAGTGCTGGTGCTGGAGTCGTCCGGGCAGCCGCTTCTCGATCAGGCCGCACAGCGAATCGTTCGCCTCGCTGCACCTTTTGCGCCGTTCACCGGCGATCTTGCCGACATCGATCGTCTGGAGATCATTCGGACGTGGAAGTTCGCCCGCGGGGACAAGCTTTCGAGTAACTGACCGGCGTGCCGAAAGTGTTGCGCAGGCTCACATGACAGTTGTCAGGCCTGTTGCGCAGCGCCACACTAGGGCTCATGAAAAAAGTCTCCCCGAGTTATCTCAAGCATCAGTTCTTGATCGCGATGCCGCACATGCACGACGAGAACTTCGCCCAGACCTTGACCTACGTTGTCGAGCATAACGCCAATGGCGCTATGGGGTTGGTCATCAACCGCCCGCAAAGTCTGACCCTGGCCGATGTACTTGAACAACTGCGACCGGAGCTGCCGGCCCCGGTACGCTGTCAGCAAATCCCTATTCATTCCGGTGGCCCGGTGCAGACTGACCGCGGTTTCGTCCTGCACCCAAGCGGCCCGGTGTTTCAGGCGACGGTTGACCTTGGTGGGATTTCCCTCTCGACCTCTCAGGACGTGCTGTTCTCGATCGCCGATGGCTACGGGCCTGATCAAAATGTGATCACCCTGGGCTATGCCGGTTGGGATGCAGGCCAGCTGGACGCTGAAATGGCGGCCAATGCCTGGCTCACCTGCCCGTTCGACCCGGCCATTCTGTTCGACGTCGACAGTGAATTGCGGCTCGATGCGGCAGCGGCTCGTCTGGGAATCAACCTGAACCTGCTTTCCACACAAGCGGGTCACGCCTGATGGCTGCGTTGCGTCTGCTGCTGGGCTTCGATTACGGCACCAAACAGATCGGCGTCGCGGTCGGCCAGGCTATCACCGGCCAGGCCCGCGAACTGTGCACATTGAAAGCCCAGAACGGCGTGCCCGATTGGGACAAGGTGCAGGCACTCATCACTGAATGGAAGCCGGACGCTATCGTGGTCGGCCTGCCCCTGAACATGGACGGCACGCCCAGCGAAATGAGCGCCCGCGCCGAAAAGTTCTCCCGCAAGCTCAATGGCCGCTTCAACATTCCGGTCTATACCCATGATGAACGCCTGACCACGTTCGAGGCCAAGGGCGAACGCATGGCCCGAGGCGGTCAGCGCGGCAGTTATCGCGACAACCCCGTGGACGCCATCGCCGCCGCGCTTTTGCTGCAAGGTTGGCTCGAAGCCAACGCCGAGCTGTTGAAGGCGTGACCTGCGGCTTCGTTTGCGCTTCCAGATATCCGGATTTCAAGTTTCCGCCTGAGCCACGCCAGACGCGCGCCGCTCGGGCTCCAAAGGAGCAATCATGAGTCTGCCAAACCCCGCCGAACTGATTCGCCAGATGGCTTCTGACCTGACCGCTCACCTGAGCCGCCGCGACATCGGAGAGCCCCGTTTCATCGGCATCCGCACTGGCGGCGTATGGGTCGCCCAAGCGCTGCTTGAAACGCTGGGGAGCGACGCGCCGCTCGGTACGCTGGACGTCTCTTTCTACCGCGACGATTTCAGCCAGAACGGCCTGCATCCGCAGGTGCGTCCGTCGGAGTTGCCGTTCGAGATCGAAGGTCAGCATCTGGTGCTGATCGACGATGTGCTGATGAGCGGCCGCACCATTCGCGCCGCTCTCAACGAGCTGTTCGATTACGGGCGTCCCGCCAGCGTCACGCTGGTCTGCCTGCTTGATCTGGACGCTGGCGAACTGCCGATCCGCCCCAACGTGGTCGGTGCGACGCTTTCGCTGGCGGCCGATGAACGCGTCAAACTCAGCGGCCCGGCTCCGCTGACGCTGGAAATACAAGACCTCTCCACCGCCACCGCCTAACAAGAGTCCTTTGCGATGACGCCTCTCGACGCCAAGCGCCCGCTGCAGCTTAACCATCAAGGCCAGCTGCGCCATTTCCTGTCTCTGGACGGCTTGCCTCGCGAGCTGCTCACCGAAATCCTCGATACCGCCGATTCCTTCCTTGAAGTCGGCGCGCGGGCGGTGAAAAAAGTCCCGCTGCTGCGCGGCAAGACGGTGTGCAACGTGTTCTTCGAGAACTCTACGCGCACCCGGACGACCTTCGAGCTGGCGGCCCAGCGGCTTTCGGCGGACGTGATCACGCTGAACGTCTCGACGTCCTCGACCAGCAAGGGCGAGACGCTGTTCGACACCTTGCGCAATCTGGAAGCGATGGCTGCAGACATGTTCGTGGTGCGTCACGCCGACTCGGGCGCTGCGCACTTCATTGCCGAACATGTCTGCCCTGACGTGGCGATCATCAACGGTGGCGACGGCCGCCACGCACACCCGACACAAGGCATGCTCGACATGCTGACGATCCGTCGTCACAAGGGCGGTTTCGAGAACCTGTCGGTTGCCATCGTCGGCGACATCCTGCACTCGCGGGTCGCACGTTCGAACATGCTGGCGCTCAAGACACTGGGCTGCCCGGACATCCGGGTGATCGGGCCGAAAACCCTGCTGCCGATCGGCATCGAACAGTATGGCGTGAAGGTCTACACCGACATGAACGAAGGCCTGAAGGATGTCGACGTGGTCATCATGTTGCGCCTGCAACGCGAGCGCATGGCCGGCGGTCTGCTGCCGAGTGAAGGCGAGTTCTACCGGCTGTTCGGGCTGACCACGGCGCGTCTGGCAGGTGCCAAACCTGACGCGATCGTCATGCACCCCGGCCCGATCAACCGTGGCGTGGAAATCGAATCGGCGGTGGCCGACGGCGAACGCTCGGTGATCCTCAATCAGGTTACTTACGGGATCGCTGTGCGCATGGCGGTCCTTTCCATGGCCATGAGCGGACAAACCGCGCAACGTCAGTTCCAGCAGGAGAACGCCCTGTGAAGCTCAGCATTCTCGGCGCTCGCGTCATTGATCCGAACAGTGGGCTGGATAAAGTCACCGACCTGCATATCGAAGCCTGCAAGATCCTTGCGATCGGCGCAGCACCGGCAGGTTTTGAGCCGGCGCAGACCATTGATGCCACAGGGCTTGTGGCTGCGCCCGGCCTTGTTGATCTGAACGTGTCCCTGCGCGAGCCGGGCTACAGCCGCAAAGGCACTATCGCCAGCGAAACCCGCGCCGCAACGGCGGGCGGCGTGACCAGCCTGTGCTGCCCGCCGCGCACCAAACCGGTTCTGGACACGTCGGCGGTCGCCGAGTTGATCCTGGATCGCGCTCGGGAGGCGGGTTTCAGCAAGGTGTTCCCTATTGGAGCCTTCAGCAAAGGTCTGGAAGGCGAGCAACTGGCTGAACTGGTTGCGCTGCGCGATGCCGGATGCGTGGCGTTCGGCAACGGTCTGAGCAGTTTCAACAACACCCGCACGCTTTGCCGCGCGCTGGAGTACGCGGCGACGTTCGATCTGACGGTGATTTTTCATTCTCAGGATCGTGACCTGGCTGATGGCGGGCTGGCGCATGAAGGCCCGACGGCCAGCTTCCTGGGTTTGGCTGGCATTCCGGAAACAGCGGAAACGGTAGCGCTCGCCCGTGATCTGTTGCTGGTCGAGCAGACCGGCGTGCGCGCGCATTTCAGCCAGTTGACCAGCGCCCGTGGTGCTGCGCTGATCGCTCAGGCTCAGGCGCGTGGTCTACCGGTCACTGCAGACGTGGCGCTGTATCAGCTGATCCTGACCGATGAAGCGCTGATCGACTTCTCCAGCCTGTACCACGTCCAGCCGCCGCTGCGCACCCGCGCTGACCGCGACGGTCTGCGTGAAGCTGTGAAAGCCGGGGTGATCCAGGCGATCTCCAGTCACCACCAGCCGCACGAGCGTGACGCCAAGCTGGCGCCGTTTGGCGCGACCGAGCCAGGCATCAGTAGCGTAGAGCTGTTGCTGCCGCTGGCGATGACGTTGGTGGCTGACGGTTTATTGGACCTGCCCACGCTGATCGCTCGCCTGAGTTCAGGCCCGGCTGCCGCATTGCGCCTGCCAGCCGGCCAGTTGAGCGCAGGCGCGCCGGCCGACCTGGTGCTGTTCGACCCGGCTGCGTCCACAGTCGCGGGTGAAAGCTGGCTGTCCAAAGGCGATAACTGCCCGTTCCTCGGCCATTGCCTGCCGGGAGCCGTGCGTTACACGTTGGTGGATGGGCGTATCAGCTATAGCGCCTGA
>JARDZH010000110.1 GCA_029240955.1 Pseudomonas sp.
AGTGAGGAGCAGGACAGCTACAACAAATCGCTGATCCTCACCGGCAATTACGCCGGTGTGAGTGCGGGACAGCTCGGTGACATGGCGCGTCAGGTGAGCGCGACTGTCGGCACAACTGGCCAAGCCGCTGAGGTTCTCGCGCTGCTGGCCGGCAATGGAAAGATTGCTGGCGAAAGCTTTACGGGCATCACTCAAGCAGCGGTGTCGATGCAGGAAGCGACCGGCAAGGCCGTTAGCGAGACTGTCGCGGAGTTCGCCAAGCTCGCCGACGACCCGGTCAAGGCATCTGCCGCGCTGAATGAGCAGTACCACTATCTCACTGCGTCGGTTTACTCGCAGATCGCCGCACTGGAGAAGCAGGGCGACCATGCCGGCGCCGTGAAGCTGGCTACTGAGTCGTTTGCCGATGCAATCAACGAGCGCACGCCCCGGATCCTCGAGAATCTGAGCTTTTGGGAGAAGGGCTACAACGCCGTCGCTCGGGCTGCTGATGGCTTGAAGAATATCGGGCGTAGCGATCTCGGCGCTGATATCGAGCAAGCCCGCCGTGACTTGGCGGGCGCTCAGGCGGGTGACGTAGGCCTGTTCCAGAACAAGCAGGAGATGATCGACCTATATCAAAATCGGCTCAACATGCTGGAGGACCAGCAGGCCGCAGAAGCCGATATCGCCAAGTGGCAAGGTGAGCAGGCAAAGGCCCAAGGCGATGCCGTCTCGTCGATGGCGAAGGTCGACGCTCTCACGAAGTCGGCATGGACGAACGAGCAGAAGCGCACCGAGGCGATCAAGGAGTACAAGCGCCAGCTCGAAGACATCCGCAAGGTCGCACCCAACGACCCCCGTCTGAATCAGGCCGCGATCGACAAGAACCTGGCGAACATCAACGACCAGTTCAAGGATTCGAAAGCGCCCGGCTCGCAGGTAGATCTGACCAGTTTCAACAATGCCAAGAACGACCTTGCAGCTATCAGCGCTGAGTACAAAAACGCTCAGAAGGAACTGGACGCAGCGCAGAACGCTGGACTTGTCTCTCAGGCCGACTACGCCCTGAAGCGTGAAGCGCTGATCGGCAACGAGCGCGACGAAGTGACCGCAGCCTACGAGGCAGAGATCGCTGCGCTGGAAGCCGCGAAGGGGAAAAAGACCACATCTGCCGCGCAAAGCATCCAACTGGATCAGAAGATTGCCGATGCTCACGCCGGCATGGTCAAGGCTCAAAAGGAAGCTGACAGCCAGCTCGAAGTGCTCGCTACCAGCGAAACCGGAAGGCTGGCGAAGCAGGAGCGAGCGATTTCCTCCTACGTTCAGGCCTTGAGCCAGCATCAGAGAGCACTGGAACTGGCAGGGCAGCGGGCGGTAGTTGGCGCTGGCCAGGGTGATCGGCAGAACGCGCTGAACGGCGAACTGAATAGCCAGCAAGATCGGTTCGCTCAGCAATCGCTCGAGCTGGAAAATCAGAAAACCGACCCGTCGCGGAATATGTCGGAGGAAGAGTTCGCTCGAAAATCGCAGGCGCTCGCGGATGCGAACAAGGCCGCAACCGATCAGATTCGGCAGAACTACGCCGATGTCGAGAAAGCTCAAGGGGACTGGACCAAGGGCGCAACGTCGGCTTGGGCCAATTACCTGGATTCGGCGAGCAACATTGCCGGCCAGACGAAAACTCTGTTCGGTAACGCCTTCAGCTCCATGGAAGACGCAGTCGTCAACTTCGCCATGACCGGGAAGCTTTCGTTTGCTGACTTCACGAAGTCAATTTTGGCGGACATGGCGAGGATCGCGACGCGTCAGGCCAGTTCAGCGCTGCTGAGCAGTCTCGTTGGTGCGGCTACCAGCTATTTCACTGGCGGTGGGGGCGGTAATGGACTGGCTGCAGGGTCTGCAGGTGCGACGTCGTCGAACCTCGGCGCGTCCTCGGCGGGCTACTCCGGCAGCTACTTTCCTCAGGCGCTCGGCGGTGCTTGGTCGTCGGGTGTGCAGATGTTTGCCAACGGCGGCGCTTTCACCAACAACATCGTCAGCACGCCGACAGCTTTCGGGATGGCTGGCGGTAGGGCGGGCGTAATGGGGGAGGCAGGGCCGGAGGCGATCATGCCACTGACCCGGACCTCCAGCGGCAAGCTCGGCGTTCTCGCTGCGGGTGGCGGTTCCGGGACAACGATCAGCATCAACGCGCCGGTCACGGTGGTAACTGAGGACCGTGGGTCTGAAGGCATGCAGATTGACCAGCAAGCGCTATCGAAAAACCTTCAATCGCAAATGCAGGCCGTGGCCGAGAAAGCCGTCGCTGACTCTTGGCGAGCGGGCGGTACCAGCTTTCGAAACGCCAATGGGAGGGCCTGATGGCAATCGAGAAATTCACCTGGCCAACCGAGCGCGGGGAAACACCCGAAATTATCTATCGGGTTCGCTCCTCGAAGTTTGGCGGCGGCTACACGCAAAACGTCGGTGACGGCCCGAACAACAAAGAGGACTCCTATCCGATCACCTGCTCCGGTCGAAAGGCCAAGGTGCAGGAGATCATGGGGTTCCTTGACCGGCACGCCGGCGCAAAGGCGTTTCTCTGGACAACGCCGCTCGGCGAGCTCGGGCTGTTCACTTGCAAAAATCCTGCTCCCATGCCAATGGGCGGTGGGGTGTTCAAACTCACTGCCACGTTTGAGCGGGCATTCCATCCATAAGGGGTAACCATGCCGCTGATCAGTGACATCCAGGTGCTTGAACCTGGCAGCGAAGTGCTGCTCTTTGAATTGGACGGCACGGACTACGGCGCCGATGTGCTGCGCTTCCACGGGCACGCGATACCGCACACGCCGGCCGAGCTGATCGCCGCCGGCGCCGATGCCGACCAGCTGCCGGCCAAGGCGATTTACTGGCAGGGCAACGAGTACAGCGCCTGGCCGATGCAGATCGACGGCATCGAGGCGAACGGCGACGGCACGGCGGTACGACCGACCCTGTCTGTGGGCAACGTCAATGGGCGCATCACTGCGCTCTGTCTGGCGTTCGAGGATCTGCTCGAGTTCAAACTGACGATGCGGCACACGCTTGGCAGCTACCTCGACGCGGCGAACTTCCCCGCCGGCAACCCGACGGCTGACCCAACCCAAGAGACGATCGAGGTCTGGTACATCGACCAGAAAACGAACGAGGACGGGGAAAACGTCAGTTGGGAGTTGGCCAGCCCGGGCGACGTGGGCAATGAGTCGATCGGGCGGCAGGCCACGACGCTGTGCCATTGGTGCCTCACCGGTGGATATCGCGGGCCGAACTGCGGCTACATCGGCCCGTACGTCACGAAGGACGGCGTCATCACCGACAACCCAGAACTTGACCAATGCGACGCCACGCTCGGCAAGGGCTGCATCCCGCGCTTCGGCGAAGGCAACCCGCTGCCATTCGGCGGCTTCCCCGCTGTATCCCTGATTGCAAGGAGCTGACATGCGAAAGCACATCTTGAATGCGATCCAGGCGCACGCGGCGGCCGAGTACCCGAAAGAGTGCTGTGGGCTGCTGCTGGCGATCGGGCGCAAGCAACAATACTTCCCCTGCACCAATGTCTCGACCGAGCCGAACGAAGAGTTTCGAATCGATCCTGAGCAGTACGCAGCGGCCGAAGACGAAGGCGAAGTAATCGGCGTAATTCATTCACATCCGGACGCCACCAGCAGGCCGTCACCGCGCGACCTTGCGATGTGCGAAGCGACGGCGATGCCCTGGCACATTCTGAGCTGGCCGGAAGGCGACCTGCGCACCATCGTTCCCACCGGTGAAGTGCCGCTGCTGAAGCGGCCATTCGTCCATGGTGCCTGGGATTGCTGGCAGGTTTGCGCAGATTGGTACAAGCGCGAGTGGGGTCTGGAGTTCGAGGCGTTCAAGCGCGCCGATGGCTGGTGGGAAAGCAAGGACAACACCAGCCTGTACGAAGCGAACTATGAGGCAGCCGGCTTCTACCGCGTCGACCAGCCGCAGCGTGGCGACATGATCGTGATGGAAGTAGGGCGCACGGCACACCCGAATCATGCCGGGATCTTCCTCGGTGCTGATCCGAATTTGCCGGGTGAGGATGCCGCGACGTTCGGGCCTGGGCCATTCCTGCTGCACCACCTGTACGGCAGGCCGTCTGAGATCATTGTCTTCGGCGGGCCGTGGTGGAATAAAACCAGATTAATTTTACGCCATCGGTTCCCCGGGATATTCAGTCATTGAAATCTCTTGTCACCCGCCAGGTCTTCTCCATTGAGTCGTAAGAGAAGTCAATTTCGGTGGTGTGTTTTTCAAAAAAGAAACGTTGCACACCTTTATAGACGCTACCTTCCTTGGATTCGAAGCTATATGAAGTAATAGCGGTTAACAGGCCTGGATGCTCTCTTTCGTACGTTCGTTTTAATCCCTCTTTTTGCGCTTGATCAAAATCAGCTTTTTCATGTTCTGGTATAGATATGAATTTTTTACGTGTCATTTAAGAACGTCCTTTTAATAGTTTGAAGAGGTCGCGCTCTTCAAGTTGATATTTCTCGGGGTTGCATGAGTTTACTAGTTTGGTTCAGTCGTGATTCGAAGCGGGTGCCTGGACGCAATATAATTACTTGGCTTGGCTCCAGTCTGAGCTAAGTTCGAAACGGAGCCTTATTAAGGGAGTATCATTAAGATTGGATGTTTCAGGGATTTTCTATTTTTGGTGGGCTTTTACCTCATCTTTCAATGTTTTTTCTGCGTCAAGGATCTGAATGAGCATCTGTTTCCGTTGCTTTAATTCGTGCGCTTGGTAAGTGGTGTATCCGATATACGAGCTGAATACGATCACGGCAATGAATCCTGCTGTCACAAGTAGAATTGCAAACCATCGGAATCGACGATAAGCAGGCTCCCCTTTTTTGACTGAGTCCCACGTGCCTTTAAGAAGAGGTGCGGCAGCATTTCTTATGTCATTGCAGTTTTTTAACACATCGGAAAATTCCCGATTTCCGACTTTTCTGGCTCGTTGCACTGCTTCCATAAGTTTCGCTTCAGAACTTTCAGGATTTTCAGCTATATGTTTCGGATTTAACCGGAGCTGTATTTTTGTTAGGTTTTCTACAGCGCGCGCATATGCTTCACGAGTCTCTTTGAAAAACTCGATTTTTAGCTCATGTGATTCTTTGTCCGTATGAGTAGCGTGTGGCTTGAATCGCTCAGGCTTATAAGCTCTTGAAAGCTCTTGTGCTGCCGAAGCGTATTCGGCTATCTCCTCTCTAAGTCCATCTATCCATGCGAGACGGAACTCAGAAACTTTGTTCTCTTTCGCGCTAACCATGTTCATTATGGAGAATACTCCTGTCAGAAGGGCTGCTGTGATCACGCCTAGAGCAACAAATACGGTAGGAGGTATAGAGCCATCCATGTTTAAACGCTTCCTTTACGATGTAATGAGATCATTTGATGGCTTGATGCTACTATTGTGCTTGTCAGTGTTTCCACTGTGCTTTCATCCATGCTGGATGTTCGGACAGTGCTACCTTACAATGCCTGTTTGCAAAGGAGTGGCCTGCATGAAACTGTTCGTAGGGTTGCTGGCGGTAACGCTGTTGGCGGGGTGTGCGACTTCGCCGACGCTTTCCAATGAAGCCAAGCAGGCGCCGGCAAGTCAGCTGTCGGCCTACCAGTCCAAGCCATCTGGGGTATATGGGACGCTGCAAGTGATCCGCGACTCTGGGCAGACTGGAAGCCTTTGTTCGATGGCCGTTTTCATCGATGGCAAGCAGGCCGCCAAGCTCGACCCAGGCCAGAAAGCATCGTTCTATCTACCGCCTGATTCGGTTTCAGTCGGTGCGGCTTACACCGGATCTGGAATCTGCTCCATGGGCGCGGCCCGAGTGGAGCGGGAAGCGATCGTGAAAGACGGCGCAGTCAAGAAATACCGAATTTTCACTGGAGGCGATGGGCAGATCGACTTACTGCCCACGACTCTCTGAACAGACCGCCTCCGGGCGGTTTTTTATTGCCTGGAGAATCGCATGTGCTCAGCAATTACCTACACGCCAATGACGAAAGTCATGTTATCCGGCTCGCTTGCGAAGAAGTTTTTTCGAAGCAAGCCATTCCTTCTCGACGGCGGATCGGCCGTGGAGGTGTTCCGTGCGCTCAATGCGACCATTGATGGTTTCGCCGAGGAAATTAAACGATTGGAGCGCCTTGGACTGAAGTTTGCGATCTTCCGGAATCGCGCAAACATCGGACTGGACGGATTCGATCTCGGCGGCACACGAGAAATCCGCATTGTTCCAGTGATTGGTGGCAGCAAGCGTGCCGGGGGGTTACAGACCATTATCGGCACAGTGATGATCGCCGCAGCCTATGTGCTGTCGTTCACTCCGTTTGCAGCCGCATCGCCGTTTTTGTATGCGGCTGGCGCGTCGATGGCGATCGGCGGCGTCATCCAAATGCTCAGCCCGCAAGCCTCAGGCCTGAAGCAAAGCGCATCCCCCGAGAACTCACCTTCCTACGCCTTCGGCAGCGCCAAGAACACCACGGCCAGCGGCAACCCGGTACCGATCTGCATCGGCGAACGCCGGTGGGGCGGGATGATCATCTCG
>JARDZH010000111.1 GCA_029240955.1 Pseudomonas sp.
CGCAGCGCGGTCCAGATCGGCATCGTCAAAGATGATCAGCGGCGACTTGCCGCCCAGTTCCATGGTGACTTCCTTGAGCGAGGAGCTCGAAGCACTGGCCATGACTTTCTTGCCGGTATCGGTGCCGCCGGTGAAGGAGACTTTCTCGATGCGCGGGTGCTCGGTGATCCAGCTGCCGACTTCGCGACCGCTGCCGGTGAGCACGTTGAACACACCGTTCGGTACGCCCGCCTCGGTGTAGATTTCAGCGAGCTTGAGGGTGGTCAGCGAAGTAACTTCGCTGGGCTTGAAGATCATCGCGTTGCCCGCCGCCAGAGCGGGAGCGGATTTCCACAGGGCGATCTGAATCGGGTAGTTCCACGCGCCGATACCAGCAACCACGCCCAAAGGCTCGCGGCGGGTATACACGAAGGACGACGTACGCAGCGGAATCTGCTCACCTTCAATGGCGGGCACCAGGCCTGCGTAATATTCCAGTACATCGGCACCGGTCACGATGTCCACGGCACGGGTTTCGGAAATGGCCTTGCCGGTGTCCAGAGTTTCCAGCGCCGCCAGTTCGTCGTTGCGCTCGCGCAGGATGTCGACGGCACGGCGCAGAATGCGCGAGCGCTCCATTGCGGTCATTGCGGCCCAGATCTTCTGACCTTTTTCGGCGCTGACGACGGCGCGTTCCAGATCGTCTTTGCCGGCGCGCTGCACCTTGGCCAGCACTTCGCCGTTGGCCGGGTTGATGGCGTCGAAGGTTTCACCGGTGCTGGCATCTACGTAAGCGCCATCGATGTAGAGTTTCTGCAGTTCAAAACGGGCCATAAAGTCCTCGCAAATTCAGTGAAGGGCGGTGACTGAAAACAGTCCGGGGCAAGGGGCTTGCGCCTCAGCTCGCCGCTTTCGCCAGTTGGAGATCCAGGTATTCGTACGCGATGCGTTGCGCCTGCTCGGTATCGAACGCATCGCCGGACAGTGCACCGCGCAACCACAGGCCATCGATCAGCGCAGCCATTCCGCGGGCGGCGCTGCGTGCCTGTTCCAGCGGCAGGGCGCGGCGGAATTCGCAGCACAGGTTGGAATAGAGGCGGTGGTCGTTGATGCGCTGCAACCGGTGCAAAGAGGGCTGGTGCATGCTGGTCGCCCAGAAGGCCAGCCAGGTTTTCATCGCCGGGCCGTTGACCTGGCTGGCGTCGAAGTTGCCCTCGATGATCACTTGCAGATGCGCTCGCGGGCTGTCATCGCCCAGCGCCTGGCGCCGCTCCGCGATGCTCTTGCTCAACGCGGTCATCAGGTGGCGCATGGCCGCTTCTATCAGGCCGTTCTTGTCCTGAAAATAGTGACTGATGATGCCGTTGGAGACTCCAGCCAGACGCGCGATCAACGCGATACTGGCGTCGCCCATACCGACCTGATCCACCGCAGTGAGCGTGGCCTGGATCAGCTGTTGACGGCGAATGGGTTGCATACCGACCTTGGGCATTGCGTGGAATCTCCTGGGCGCGAAACGCCGTTGGTTCTGCCAAATGGTCGGGACAGTCTAGTTATTTTTTATTGAACGATCAATCAATAAAAACAGGCGGATGTACGGAGGCCGCGTGGGACGTGGCTTTAGAGGGATTTCGCGAGGTGAAATTGTGGGAGGGAGCGAAGCTCGCGATCGCCATCAAGCTGGCTCCTACAGGTACGAGTCACGGCGCGACCTGTAGGAGCCAGCTTGCTGGCGAAGGGCCGGATCAGTCAGCAGATGAGCCAGGTGTGGCGCCGCCGGTCGCGGGCAAGCGCGCTCCTGCGTTTCTGCCGCTTAGCCGTGATTCCGCCCCAACAGCGCGTGATACAGCTCGCTGTCGCCCAAAATCCCGACCACCCGATTGTTGTCCTGCAGCACCAGCTTGTTGCCCGTCTGATAACGAATCTGCAGCGCTTCACGCATGCCGATGTTCGAGCTGACCAGGGTCGGGCGACGCTGCAGCGTAGTGACATCCTGGCCAGGCGCCCAGTTCTGGAGATCAAGCTGTGCCGCGCCCTGACGCGCGCCTTTGATGACATTGCCCTCGGCCAGATCCAGCCAGGAGTCGCCGCCTGGATCCAGGCACACCGAGCCGTTCACCTTGGTGCAGTCGTCGAGGTTACGCATCAGGCTGCGGCCGCACAGCACGTTCAGCGGGTTGGTATGGGCGACGAAGGTGCGCACATACTCGTCCGCCGGGTTGAGCACGATCTGTTCCGGCACGCTGTACTGCACGATGCGCCCGTCTTTCATGATCGCGATCCGGCTGCCCAGCTTGAGCGCTTCGTCCAAGTCATGGCTGACGAACACGATGGTCTTGCTCAACTTGCTTTGCAGCGCGAGCAGTTCGTCCTGCAAACCCTGACGGATCAGCGGGTCGAGCGCGGAGAACGGTTCGTCCATCAGCAGAATGTCCGCGTCCATCGCCAAAGCCCGGGCCAGGCCGACGCGCTGCTGCATGCCACCGGAAAGCTCGTCGGGCTTCTTGTTGCGCCACTGCGTCAGCCCCACCAATTGCAGCTTTTCGTCGACCAGCTTGCGCCGTTCCTTTTCAGGACGACCCTGCATTTCCAGGCCAAAGCTGATGTTTTCGCGAACGGTCAGCCAAGGCATGAGGGCGAATTTCTGGAAGACCATGGCGATGCGCTTGGTGCGCATCATCTTCAGTTCCGCCGCCGTGCAGTTGGCGATGTTGATCTGGCTGCCCTCGTGCTCGACATAGAGCGCGCCGCGGCTGACCGTGTTGAGCCCGTTGATGCAGCGCAGCAGACTGGATTTGCCGGACCCGGACAAGCCCATCAGCACGCAGATCTCGCCTTTCTGGATATCCAGGCTGGCTTTCTCCACACCGACGATCTGCCCGGTTTTCTTGAGGATCTGGTCACGCGTGAGGCCTTGGTCCAGCAGCTTGAGAGCCTCACGCGGATCCTTGGCGAAGATGACGTCTACCTGGTCGAACTGGATGATACTCATGCGTCGGACCCTACCTTGGCATCGGGTTGTTTGCAGATACGGTCGAGCATGATCGCCAGCAGCACGATCGCCAGACCGGCTTCGAAGCCCAGCGCGATATCGGCGGTGTTCAATGCGTTGACCACAGGTTTGCCCAAGCCGTCGGCGCCCACCAGCGCGGCAATCACCACCATCGACAACGACAGCATGATGCACTGGGTGATACCGGCCGCGATGCTGGGCATGGCGTAGGGCAGTTCTATTCGGGTAAGCAACTGGCGACGGGACGAGCCGAACGCCTTGCCGGCATCGAGCAGCTCATGAGGCACGTCCCGGATGCCCAGGTAAGTCAGCCGGATGGGCGCCGCAATGGCGAACACCACCGTCGAGATCAGGCCGGGCACCACGCCCAGGCCGAACAGGGTCAGCGTCGGAATCAGGTACACAAAAGTGGGGACGGTCTGCATCAGGTCCAGCAACGGCCGGATGACGGTGTAGAACATCGGTTTGTGCGCCGCAATGATCCCCAGCGGGACGCCGATCAGCACGCAGACCACCGTGGCGAACAGCACCTGCGCCAGCGTCTCCATGGTTTCCTGCCAGTAATGCAGGTTGAGGATCAGCAGAAAGGCGAGGGCGACGAAGACGGTCAGCCCCCATTTGCGCTGGATGAAATGCGCCAGAGCGGCAATCAGTCCGATCAGGACCAACGGGTTGAACCAGGTCAGAGCGAAGGTCAAACCGTGAATCATCCATTCCAGCGACGAGGCGATCGCATCGAAGTAGTCGGCGCCGTTGCGCGTCAGCCAGTCGACGAACGACGCGATGTATTCGCCCAGAGGGATTTTATGATCAGTCAGCATGATTCGATTATCCGCTTGCGGGAAAATATGGGGTCGCAGGCCAGCGCAGCGCCTGCAGCCGGTTTACTTCGTAAGCTGAGCCTTGGCCGCTTCCAGCCCTGGTTTGCCATCAACCGTGGTCACGCCCGCCAACCAGCTGTCGAGCACTTGCGGGTTGTTCTTGAGCCAGGCCTTGGCCGCCGCCTCAGGCTTCATCTTGTCGTCGAGTACATTGCCCATCAGCGTGCTTTCCATGTTCAGGGTGAACGACAGATTCTTCAGCAGCTGGCCGACGTTCCCGCATTGCTCGGTATAGCCCTTGCGGGTGTTGGTGTAGATGGTCGCCTGTCCGAAATTGGGGCCGAAGAACTCATCTCCGCCTGTCAGGTACTGCAGTTTGAAACGGGTATTCATCGGATGCGGTTCCCAGCCCAGGAACACCACATCGGTGCCGCGCCGCGCTGCGCGGTCGACTTGTGAAAGCATGCCCGCTTCGCTGGATTCCACCATCTTGAAACCGGCACTCTTGAGGCCAAAAGCGTCTTTGTCGATCATGCTCTGGATCAGACGATTGCCGTCGTTGCCCGGCTCGATCCCGTAGATCTTGCCGTCGAGTTCTTTCTTGAATTTGGCGATGTCGGCAAAGTCCTTCAGGCCTTTGTCATACAGCGCTTGAGGTACGGCGAGCGTGTATTTGGCGTTTTCCAGATTGGCACGAACCGTTTCCACGGTGCCGGCTTCGCGATAGGCCTTGATGTCGTTTTCCATGGTCGGCATCCAGTTGCCGAGGAACACATCCATGTTCTTGCCGTCGGCCAGCGACTTGTAGGTCACCGGCACGGAGATCATGGTGGTTTTGGTTTTGTAACCCAGAGATTGGAGGACCACGCTGGTGACCGCGGTGGTGACGGTGATATCTGTCCAGCCTACATCGGAGAAGTTGACCGTATGACATGCTGCCGGCTCTGCGGCCTGGGCCAGCAGTGGGACGCTGAGCGCAGCGGCCAGCAGCATTGATTTGGGACTTTTCATCGGATGGACTCCTGTTTGATTTTTTTAGCTGCCGACGAGCGAGCGCCGGTGCAGCGTGTTTGTTGGCAGGGCATTTCGGGAAGCTCCATCACTGCATCTGGCAACTGAGTCGTCCCCGATCATCTATCAGGGCAAATCAAACGCCTACAGGGAGCGTCGTAACCAGTACAGGAGGGGTCGTATCCAGTATGCGAAGCGTCGTTTACAGATTCTTTCCCCATTCCGGGCGCAGCTTTCCAGCAATGAGCCGCTTGAAAAGCGGCCTGAATCTCATGCCCGGGGCGCGGCTCGTCGACGGCTTCAACTACCGCTCATGATCAGGTTCACACTCGCGCCTCACCGAGGCAAACGGCGCCTGTTCAGACATGAGCTCCGGCGGGCCGGAGATTTCAGCGTAGCCTGTCCTTGAGCGGTTACTGGCCGCAGACGCGCTGATTTGAGCGGCGGTGACGAGTGAAGTTCAGGCGTCGGATGACGCATCAGGATGACATCAATTTCTGTGCGCGATTTGTGCTCACCGGCAACCGAAACCGCCACCTTTTAGAGCGGAGTCAAAGCGGAACAACGGGCCTGATGGCGCGGTGCTATAGGCCTGTGCGTGGAGTAGCACTCGTGAAACAACGCACACCCCATCACCGGCTCAAGTGCTACCGAAGTGCTCACCTTAACGCGCAAACAGCCGGCGCTACGTCGCATATGGATAAGAAAGTCGCTACCGGGCAGACGCTTCGCGACGTCGTTTTCAGGGGTTCTTGAACAGGTATTCAAACTTCGGCATGGGTTTTGCGATTCAACTGCAAAGCCCTGCATTGCGCAGGGCGATAAGAAGAGCCTCGGGAGGGCATCACCCCTTGCAGGCCAATGACCGTCTAGCGTGAGGAGATACGTGATGAATTCCTTCAATGCCGGGGCCCAGCCCCAGAACCGCGCGCCACAATCCATCGGCTTTCTGTTGCTGGACAACTTCACGCTGATTTCCCTCGCTTCCGCGGTCGAGCCTCTGCGCATGGCCAACCAGCTTTCCGGTCGTGAACTCTATCGCTGGACCACGCTGACCGTGGACGGCGGACAGGTCTGGGCCAGTGACGGCCTGCAGATCACACCCGATGCCGCCATGCGCAGTGCACCTGAGCTGGACACTGTGATTGTCTGCGGAGGTGTCGGGATTCAACGCGCCGTTACCCGTGAACACGTGAGCTGGCTGCAAAGCCAGGCGCGTCAGTCTCGTCGTCTGGGCGCAGTCTGCACCGGCAGCTGGGCACTGGCCTGCGCCGGCCTGCTCGACGGGTTCGATTGCAGCGTGCATTGGGAATGCCTGGCGGCAATGCAGGAAGCCTTTCCTCGCGTAGCGATGAGCACCCGCTTGTTCACCCTTGACCGCAACCGTTTCACCAGTTCCGGCGGCACCGCGCCGCTGGACATGATGCTGCACCTGATCAGCCGCGATCACGGGCGCGAACTGTCGGCCGCGATTTCCGAGATGTTCGTTTATGAGCGCATTCGTAACGAGCAGGATCACCAGCGCGTGCCACTCAAGCACATGCTCGGCACCAACCAGCCGAAGCTGCAGGAAATCGTTGCGTTGATGGAGGCCAATCTGGAGGAACCCATCGATCTCGATGAGCTGGCGGTTTATGTCGCCGTGTCGCGCAGGCAGCTGGAGCGCCTGTTTCAGAAGTATCTGCACTGCTCGCCGTCGCGCTACTACCTCAAGCTGCGGCTCATTCGTGCGCGGCAACTGCTCAAGCA
>JARDZH010000112.1 GCA_029240955.1 Pseudomonas sp.
ATCACCGCCCAGGGAATGATCCCGCCACCTGCACTGCCCTCGATGCTGGTCGCACCGCCCGTGGCGATCAAACGTCCGTTATCGGCCAGGGCAGCCGGAACGCAGGTCGCCAGCAGGCAACCCAACAACGCACTTCTGTAAGACATGATTCAGTTGACCATCAAGCGGGGTTGAACGAAGGAGTGGGAAAGCCAGGCTTCGAACGCAGCAGCCGTCACCGGTTTGCTGATCAGATAGCCTTGGGCGGTATCGCAGTGCCAGCGGCGCAACAGGTCCAGGCTGTGCTGGTACTCGACGCCTTCAGCCACCACCTTGAGTCCCAGGTTGTGGCTCATCTCGATGGTCGAGCGCACGATCACCGCGTCTTCGCTGGTATCGTCCAGATTGCGCACGAACGACTGATCGATTTTCAGCTCCTGCACCGGCAGGCGTTTGAGGTGCGCCAGCGAGGAGTACCCGGTGCCGAAATCGTCAATGGACAGGCTGATGCCGCAGTCGCGCAGTCGATGCAGGACCACCAGCGCCTTCTCCGGCTCGCTCATCACTGCGCTCTCGGTGATCTCGAACGTCAACTGTTCGGCGGGCACCGCATAGGCGCTCAACAGCCTCGACACATAGCCGACCAGGTCGTCGCCCAAGAGGTCGTCGGCGGAAATGTTGACCGACAATTGCAGCACCAGCCCGCGGCGGTTCCATTCGGCGAGCTGACGCATCGCTTCTTCGATCACCCAGTTGGTCAGCAATTGGATGCTGCCGGTGCGCTCGGCCAACAGGATGAATTCGCCGGGCGAGACGTTACCGAACTGCGGATGACTCCAGCGCAACAGGGCTTCGGCCTGACGCACCATGCCCTGCCGAATATCCAGCTTGGGCTGATAGTGCAACTGCAGCTCGCCGTTCTGCGCAGCTTTGCGCAGGTCCCGAATCAGGCTTATCTGTCGCTGATGCGCCAGGTCGCGGCCGTCTTCGTAGATCTGCAGCCGCCCAGGCATCTGCGCCGCGTCCTTGCGCGCAATTGCGGCACGGCTGACCAGTTCATGGGACGAATCGCCATGCTCGGGGTACACCGCAATGCCGATGCTGCTTTCCAGCGCGATGTCGTGGTTGTCGATCCGTTGCGGCTCGCCAAGCAATCGCTGCACGGTGTCGCCCAATGCGACGGCGCCGTCACTGGACGTGTGATCGAGCAGCAGCAGAAATTCATTGGCCGTCAGCCGGGCTACGGTATCGCCGGAGCGGAGCGTCGCCTGCAAGCGCTGGCCGAGCTGACGCAGAAGCTGGTCGACGCCCTCGGCGCCACAGCTTTCATTGATCTGTGCGAGATTTTCGATGCCCAGATACATCAGGGCCACCGCCCGCTGGGCGGCAATCGAGCTGCCCAGGCGCTCCATCACCAGTGCCCGGTTGGGCAGGCCGGTGTGCGCATCATGCAACGCGTTATGGGCCAGTTGCCCTTCACGCACCGAAATGCCGTGGCGCATGGTATTGATCGCGTCGGCCAGCACGCCGATTTCATCACTGCGCGCCGTGGACACAGGGGTTTCGTAATCGCCATCACCGATCCGTCTGGCCGCCAGCGCCAGCGCCCGAACCGGCAACGAGACGCCGCGCGCCAGCGCGAGTGCGCCGACCAGTGATGCAAGCAAGGCGGCGACAGTGATCCAGAAGATTTTCTTGTGCAGCGGAGCGAACGCACGCATGGCCTTGTCCAGCGGGCTCTGTAGCAGCGCGATCACTTGGCCGTCGCTGGCGCTGCCCGCATTGGCAAGCATCAGCGACTGGCTGAGGAAGTTCTGATTGGATTGCTCGGTCACGCTCATCTGCCCACCGCTTGTGGTGCGCATGAAGTCGATCAGGCTGGCATGCAGGGTTTCAGGCTGGGTGCTGATGAGCTTGCCCGGCTGCCCCTGCTCCATCGTAAGGAAAGACACCTCAAGCCCGCTGAGCGAGCGCAGTTCCTCGGCAATCTCGCTGTCGATGGGAAAACCCATGACCACCCGACCGAGCGGCAGCGGCGCCAGCACCGTGCTTTCAACCAGCAGATGCGGGACGCCGCCGCCCGGTACGATCAGTACCGACTGATTGTTGCGTCGGGCTGTTCGCAGTGCCTGGTCGTAGACGAATCGGGAGCCCTCTGGAACCGCAGCTTCGGTACTGGCCACGACCGTGCCGTCCATGCCCAACATAAACATGTCGCTGGCATTGATCCGTTTACCGTGGTTGAGCAGGACCGAGCGGATCGTCGAGGCGTCCGCACTCGCCACTGCATCGCGAAAACCAAAGTCGGCTGCCAGCAACTGCACGGCATCGCGCAGTCGCTTGCCGCGAAGATCGATCAGACGTTCGAACACCCGACTGCCCACTTCCAGTTGGGATTGGGCTTGCGAACGCACCGCGTCGGCGGTTGCGACCTTGACGGCCAGGAACACCGCACCGACCACCACCAGCAGCAACGCGATCAATACGTAGGCAATGCGCGCCTGAAAGCTGGTCCGCAAATTCATTCATGAACAGCCTTATGGAAGGCGTCACCGAACCCGCCTGGCGCCGGGCGGCTTGGCTGGTCGTCCGCGTCCGGTTCGACCGGCAGGCTGAATCGCTGCGTCAGCCCGGTGGCCGGAAGCTCGACAGCGCCGCCAGCGGAGGGCTGCATGTCTTCGCTGCGCGGATGCCAGAGGGTCGCTTCGTAATGACCAGGCGTGACGTTCTCAAGCGTGAGTGCGCCGTTGCCGTCAGTGACGCCGAACACAGGCTCGTCTGTCACGTAGATGTACCCGACCATCCAGTCGTGGATATTGCAGCCCAGCACCACAACTCCAGGCTTGTCGAACAGCAGCGGCTCTGACGGCGTGCCTTCGTACAGTCGCAGCTCGAATCGTTTGGCCGGGGAAAAGGAATACACCTGATGGCGAATGTTGTCGCTGTTGGGAAACTTCACCTGGGTTCCGGTATGAACGGCCAGCACCCGCGGGGAAAATTCCTGATCGCGCTGATCCATGTCAGCCTTCATCACAGCGGCGGGCGCGCTGGCGGCACCTTTGAGCGTAACGACCGCATCAGCCAGCGGCTTGCCCTGCGGGTCGACGACCAGCGCTGTGAAGGTCGCCGCCGAGGCGACAGTCATCCCCGCCATGAGCAGCGCGGCCAGCAATGCCGAAGAAATCAGGTTGGTCATCGTATTCAATCCACAACGGCACTGCCGGTAATAAAAGCCAGCCCTGGCAGCGATGTGTCTTGCGCGAATCGACCGGCTTGCGCTGCTGCGCAGGCAAATCTCCGGGCCTTGAACCCGGATTCAGTCAAACGACGAAAGGTTGAAACCGTCCCTGCCCCCTCGGGGCTTTTTCGCCCCTGACAAGACTATCGACCGCTCCCATTGAAACCTGAGGGCGGGCGCCCCATCTAAGCTCCATGTTCAATTTCGCAGGTGCCATATGAGCGACCAGCAGACAGACTCGCAAGATTTGCCCCATGAAGCCGCCGAGCATGATGTGTCCCTGAGCTCCCACAGCACCTCGCTCGCCCTGCCCGGCCAGAATCTGCCGGACAAGGTCTACATCATTCCGATTCACAACCGCCCGTTCTTCCCCGCGCAGGTTCTGCCGGTGATCGTCAACGAAGAGCCTTGGGCAGAAACGCTTGAGCTGGTCAGCAAATCCGAGCATCACTCGCTGGCGCTGTTCTTCATGGACACGCCTCAGGAAGACCCGCGCCATTTCGATACCAAAGCGCTTCCCGAGTATGGAACCCTGGTCAAGGTGCACCATGCCAGCCGTGAGAACGGCCGCCTGCAGTTCGTCGCTCAGGGTTTGAGCCGCGTGCGGATTCGTACCTGGCTCAAGCATCATCGCCCGCCGTATCTGGTGGAGGTCGAATACCCGCATCAGCCGAACGAGCCGACCGACGAGGTCAAGGCCTACGGCATGGCGCTGATCAACGCCATTAAAGAGCTGCTGCCGCTCAACCCGTTGTACAGCGAAGAACTGAAAAATTATCTCAATCGCTTCAGCCCCAACGATCCGTCGCCGCTGACCGATTTCGCTGCGGCACTGACGTCCGCCACCGGTACTGAACTGCAAGAAGTGCTCGACTGTGTGCCCATGCTCAAGCGCATGGAAAAAGTGCTGCCGATGCTGCGCAAGGAAGTCGAAGTCGCACGCCTGCAGAAAGAGATTTCCGCCGAGGTCAATCGCAAGATCGGCGAGCATCAGCGTCAGTTCTTCCTCAAGGAACAGCTGAAAGTCATTCAGCAGGAGCTGGGGTTGAGCAAAGACGATCGCAGCGCCGACATCGAACAGTTCGAGCAGCGTCTGGAAGGCAAGACCCTGCCCGCGCAGGCACGCAAGAAGATCGATGAAGAAATCGGCAAGCTCAAGGTGCTGGAAACCGGCTCGCCGGAATACGCGGTCACTCGCAATTACCTGGACTGGGCCAGTTCGCTGCCATGGGGCGTGTACGGCAAGGACAAACTTGATCTGGGCCACGCCCGCAAAGTGCTGGACCAGCATCACGCAGGTCTGGATGACATCAAGGCGCGCATCCTCGAGTTCCTCGCCGTCGGCGCTTACAAAGGCGAAATCAGTGGCTCGATCGTGCTGCTGGTCGGCCCGCCGGGCGTGGGCAAGACCAGTGTCGGCCGCTCGATTGCCGAATCGCTGGGCAGGCCGTTTTACCGTCTGAGCGTGGGCGGCATGCGCGACGAGGCCGAAATCAAAGGCCATCGTCGCACCTACATCGGCGCCCAGCCGGGCAAACTGGTGCAGGCGCTCAAAGATGTGGAAGTGATGAACCCGGTCATCATGCTCGACGAGATCGACAAGATGGGCCAAAGCTTCCAGGGCGATCCGGCTTCTGCCTTGCTGGAAACCCTGGACCCGGAACAGAACGTCGAATTCCTCGATCACTACCTCGACCTGCGTCTGGATCTGTCGAAGGTGTTGTTCGTCTGCACCGCCAACACGCTGGATTCGATTCCCGGCCCGTTGCTGGACCGCATGGAAATCATCCGCCTTTCCGGTTACATCACCGAAGAGAAGCTGGCGATTGCCAAGCGCCATTTGTGGCCCAAGCAACTGGCGAAAGCCGGTGTTGCGAAGAGCCGCCTTTCGATCAACGACGCGGCACTTCGCGCCGTCATCGAAGGCTATGCGCGGGAAGCTGGCGTTCGTCAGCTGGAGAAACAGCTCGGCAAACTGGTGCGCAAGGCTGTGGTGAAGCTCATCGATGCACCGGATTCGGTGATCAAGATCGGCCCGAAAGACCTGGAAGCCTCACTGGGCATGCCGGTTTTCCGCAGCGAGCAGGTGTTGTCCGGCACCGGTGTGATCACCGGCCTGGCATGGACCAGCATGGGCGGCGCGACGTTGCCGATCGAAGCGACCCGCATTCATACCCTCAACCGTGGCTTCAAGCTGACGGGCCAGTTGGGTGAGGTCATGAAGGAATCTGCGGAAATTGCCTACAGCTACGTGAGCTCCAACCTCGGAAAATTCGGCGGTGACGCGAAGTTCTTCGACGAGGCGTTCGTGCACTTGCACGTTCCTGAAGGCGCGACGCCTAAGGACGGTCCGAGTGCCGGCGTGACCATGGCCAGCGCTTTGCTGTCCCTGGCGCGGAATCAGGCACCGAAGAAAGGTGTTGCCATGACGGGCGAGCTGACCTTGACCGGCCACGTGCTGCCTATTGGTGGCGTTCGGGAAAAGGTAATCGCAGCGCGGCGGCAGAAGATCAACGAGCTGATCCTGCCTGATGCCAACCGTGGCAACTTCGAAGAACTGCCTGATTACCTCAAGGAAGGTCTGACCGTGCATTTCGCCAAGCGGTTTACAGATGTGGCGAAGGTGTTGTTCTAAACCTTGGGGCAGCCGTGAGGCCGCTTCGCCAGCAAGCTGGCTCCTACAAGTCCGACTGCGCGTGTAGGAGCGCGCTTGCCCGCGACCCAAGCGACGCGGTCCAGCAGGTCGACCGCGTCATCGTTCGTCGCGAGCTACGCTCCCTCCCACAACCCCCGCAATTCGTCTGTCGGACGCTTTTGGACCTGATCGGCTATCCTGCGCTCATCTTCACGTCACGTCGGACTTTGCCATGACCCCTGCCCGTCTTCTCGCGCCTATTGGCCTCGCCTTGCTCACCGCCTGCGCGCAAACGCCCAGTCATACCGTCTCTGTCGAAGAGCAAAGCGATTGCCCGGCGCATCTGACTACCGGGCAGCTTTTGATTCTCACCCTTCCGAGCAACCCCACCACTGGCTTCCGTTGGCAGGTGCAGAATCCCGCGTCGAACGTGCTGCACAGTCTCGGCCCTGAGGTGTATTCCAGCGCGGAGCAGATGGACATGGTCGGAAGCGCGGGCAAGTCGGTCTGGCGATACAAGGCTGCCGAGGCCGGCACCGGGCGTCTGCTGATGGTGTATCAGCAGCCCTGGGCGCCTGAAGTCACGCCGCAAGCGACGTTCGACTGTTCGATCACTGTGCACTGAACCAGCACCGGCTTATCGGACATCAGGCTGCGCCCCATGCATCCGGGGCGTAACTTGGCTAGAATGCCGCCCTTTCAGATTCCC